>NZ_JNNN01000025.1:0-97450 GCF_000735635.1 Massilia sp. LC238
GGGCAGGGGGGATGGCAGCGGGGAACTGCCGAAGCTCAGATGTGGCGTTCGCGCGCGTGCTTGTCGCACTCGGCGGCGCAGCGCTCGCATGCGGCCTGGCAGTCGGCGCAATGCTGGTGCATGGATGCGTGCTTGGCGCACTCCGCCGCGCAGGCGCGGCAGATGTGGGCGCACAGCGCGCAGAAGTCGCCGTGGTGGGGCGAGCCGCGCGACAGCACGTTCAGGGTGGCTGCGCAGATGTCGGCGCAGTCGAGGTTGATCAGCGCACAATTGTTCTGGCCTTCGCGGATGTCGGCCGCGGCGCATACCTGGCAGGCCCGCATCGCATCGATGCAGGCCTGGATGCACGACTGTACGTTTGCCATTTCGCCCATGATCGTCTCCTTTGCTGTGGTGGCTGGCCATCCTAGCGCAATGCGGCGCCGGCAAGCGCTTGATTCCGCCCGGCACTGATTAGCTCGATACCGGCGGCCTGCGTTGCGCCAGCGCCGGCAGGATGTCGTAGCAGGCGCCCATGGTGTGGTAGTCGACCTTGCCGGCCGGGCTCTTTTCGTCGGAGTACTTGCGGTTGTCGGCCGTGAGGATGCGGTACCAGGCGCCATGCTCGTGGTCGACGAAGTGCGCCCAGCAGTAGCGCCACAGGCGCTCGTAATCCACCCAGTAGCGTTCCGCGCCGGAGCGCGCGCCCAGCAGCGCCGCCGCGGCCAGGGTTTCGGCCTGCACCCAGAAGTATTTGTCGGCGTCGCAGACGCTGCCATCCGGTGCGAAACCGTAGTGCAGGCCGCCGTGCCTGTTGTCCCAGGCGTAGTGAAGCGCCTTGGCGTACAGATCCTGGGCGGCGGGCAGCAGCCAGTCGCGCCCGCCCGCCAGCCGGGCGCCATGGGCCTCGAGTTGCAGCAGCAGCTTGCTCCACTCGGTGAAGTGGCCGGGCTGGTAGCCCCAGGGGCGGAACAGGTTGGCCTTGTCGTGCAGGTTGAACTCCCAGTCCGGCTGCCAGTCGCGCGTGTAGTGTTCCCAGACCATGCCATTGGCGCGTCCGGCCTGGCGTTGCGTGATGTTGCGCGCCAGGAGCTCGGCGCGGTGCAGGTAGGGCAGGTGGTCGGTGGCGCGGAAGGCCGCCAGCAGGGCTTCGCAGGCATGCATGTTGGCGTTCTGGCCGCGGTAGGGATCGCGGAGTGCCCAGTCGGCGCTGGCCTGGTCGGCGTACAGGCCGTGTTCGTGCTCCCAGAAGCGCTTCTCCATCAGCGCGAAGGTATCAAGGATCCAGCCACGCGCCTCTTCGACGCCTGCCATCAGGGCGTGCGAAGAGGCCAGCAGCACGAAGGCCAGGCCGTAGCAGTGGTTATCGGCGTCCAGCACGCGTGCGCTGCCGTCTTCCCATTCCAGCTGCCAGGCGTAGCCGCCGGTATCCGGATTGCGGTGCACGCGGCGCAGGAAGTCGACGCCGTGGCGCACCATCTGCCGGTGGTCCGGGTCCCCGAACTGGCGCCAGGCTTGCGCGAACACGAACACGAAGCGGGTGCTCGACACCAGGTGGCGCGAACGGCGGTCGTAGATGCTGCCGTCGTCGCGGAAGTAGTGGTAGAAGCCGCCGCTCGGGTCGACGCAGCGCGGGTAGTAGAACGACATCGTGTGGGCGATGTGCCGTTCGAGCACGGCGGGCGAGAAGAAGTCGGGCAGTTGCTCCATGGCGTCCTCGGTCTTTCCTAGCTGTCGTCACTGCTCTCGCGCACGACCAGCTGGACGGGCAGGGTCCGGTCGGCATCGGGCGCAGGGTGTTTTTCCAGCAGCAGCTCGACGCCCAGCGCGCCGAGGGCTTCCTTGTCGATGGCGATGCTGCTGAGCGGCGGAATGGCGCTCGCCGCCGCCTGGATGTCGTCGAAGCCGACGATCGCCAGGTCGTGCGGGATCTTCAGGCCGCGCTCGAGGCAGTGCTGCATGGCCGCCAGCGCGGTGCTGTCGTTGTAGCAGAACAGGGCGTCGGGGCGCTTGGGCAGGGCCAGCAGCGCATCCATCGCGCGCCGCACGTTGTCGCTTGGGTCGCCGACGCGCGGCAGCTGCACCTCCAGCTCCGGATCGGCCAGCAGGCGCGCCTCGAACAGGGCCTTGCGAAAGCCGCGGCTGCGCTCGTGGATGCTGTGGTGGGCCAGCGAGCCGCACAGCATGGCGATGCGCTTGCGCCCGAGGGACAGCAGGTGGCGCGTGGCCAGGTAGCCGCCCAGCTGGTGGTCCGGGTTGACGCTGCGGTAGCCGGGCAGGCGCATGTCGAGCAGCACCAGCGGCTTGCCGGTCTCGCGCAGGGCGTCCAGCAGTTCGGCCTCGAAGAAGCCGGCGCACAAGAGGGCGTCCGGCTGGTGCACCCGCACCAGTTCCAGCACCGGTTCGGCAGGGCCGACCACCACGAAGGAGAGGGCGATGCCGCGCCGGCGGCAGGCTTCCTCGGCGCCGTGCAGCACCGGCAGGTAGAAGGGGCTGCTGGACCGGGTGTCGTGCTGGCGGTGCAGCAGAAAGGCGACGCGGCGCAATTCTCCCTGGCGCAGCTTGCCGAAGTCGTAGCCCAGCTCGCGCGCCACGGCGCGGATGCGGGCGCGCGTCTTTTCCGTCAGGCCGTCCTGGCTCTTCAGGGCGCGCGAGACGGTGCCGATCGAGTAATTGGTCGCCTTCGCGATGTCGCGGATGGTGGCCGGCATGGCGCTAGTCTTCCTCCCGCAGCACGGCCGGGCGGGCCGGATCGCGCGAGAAGGAATAGGGCGCATCCTGTTCGCGGGTGCCGCGCGTGGTGTTCGGCCGGGTTGCAATGCTGAAGTCGAGCCTTGCGCCTTGCGTCAGTTCGGCGTGGCCGAGCCAGTTGCGGCCCACCGGCTTGCCGTTGACGCGCAGCGCGTCGACGTAGCGGCCGTCGCCGCGCGCGCGCACCGCCAGGGTCCGGCCGTTCTCCAGTTTCACCGTCGCCTTCGGGAACAGCGGCGTGCCGAGCACGTCTCCGGACTGTGCCGTGTGCGCATCCGCCGAGATCGCAAAGCGCGAACGCTGTACGACTGAATGGTGTATTGGGTCGGCATCCAGATAAAAAAATGCCCGCTGAGCGCGGGCATGAATCTATTTTCTTGGAGGAGAAAGTAGAGGAGACGGGAGCATGATGCGGCGGTACGGCAGAATGGTCCAATGACATTTCATGATGTCCAACATAGGCTCAGAAGATATCTGGCCGCCCAGCGTTTTCGTCGGCGTGGGTCTGCCGATAATCGCGCGCCCGCCTAAGTCGTTTGTGTGCTCAAGCTGTCCGGTGCGTCTGCTACACTCGCGTGTTCATCAAACCAGTTTGGTCCACCCGATTGACCCCGACTCCAGCCCCTGAAGGCCTGCCGCCCGTCCTCGCCGGTCCCCTCCTGCGCCGCCTCGAGCCGGGCCGCCTGGTGCTATGGCTGGTCGGCAGCGCACCGCTCGACCTGACCCTGGTGCTGGCGCCGGAGGGAGAGGCATCCCGCCGCCTGCCCCTGGACGCGGGCTGCTGTCGCGTGATCCGCGTCGGCCGCCACGCCTGCGTGCACCTGATCGATGTCGCGCTCACCGAGCCGCTGCCGCAGGACACGATCATCGAATACGACTTGCTCGTCACGCAGGACGACGGCAAGGAGGCCGGCATCGCACAATGGGCGCCGCACCTGCTGCATGCCGGCGCCACACGGCCGAACCTGGTGCTGCGCAGCCGCAGCGACAATATCCTGTTCGGTTCCTGCCGCAAGCCGCACCATCCCGCGCGCGACGGCCTGGCGCGCGCCGACGCCTTGCTGGCCGATCAGGTCGAGCAGGCCGAGGAGCGGCCCGCCATGCTCATGCTGTGCGGAGACCAGGTGTATGCCGACGACGTGGCCGGCCCGATGCTGGCGGCGATCCACGCGCTGATCCGGCGCCTGGGCCTGTATGCCGAATGCCTGCAGGGCGCGGTGGTCGCCGACAGCGAGGCGCTGTACCGCCATCCGGCCAGTTACTACCGGCGCGAAGAGCTGCTCCCCGCGGTCAAATCCAACGACGCGCTGCGCGACCGCTTCTTCGGCGGCAGCGAGAAGCCGATCTTCACCACGGCCAATGCGCACAACCACCTGGTCACCCTGTCCGAGGTGATGGCCATGTACCTGCTGGTCTGGTCGCCGGTGCCATGGCGGCTGGTGGCGGATGCCGCTCCGCCCGCATTGGAACCCAGGCATGCGCAGCGCTGGCAGTGCGAGTCGCAGGCGCTGGCGGGCTTTCGCGGCGACCTGCCGCGCGCCGCCCGGCTGCTGGCGCACGTCCAGACCCTGATGATCTTCGACGACCACGACATCACCGACGACTGGAACCTCTCGGCCAAGTGGGAAACCACCGCCTACGAGCACCCGTTCTCGCGCCGCATCGTGGGCAATGCGCTGGTCGCGTACATGCTGTGCCAGGGCTGGGGCAATCGCCCCGAGGTCTTCGGGGCGGCGCTGGACGACCTGGCGGGGCTGATCGACACGGCGGCTGGCGACGACCGCTTCGACGCCCCAAGGCAGGATGCGCTGATCGACCGTTTGCTGGCGTTCCGCAAGTGGGATTTCGTGCTGCGGACCCAGCCCACGATCATCGTGCTCGATACCCGCACCCGGCGCTGGCGCAACCGAGGCCGGCCCGGCCACCCGTCGGGCCTGATGGATTGGGAATCGCTCACCGAGCTGCAGCACGAGCTGCTGGACGAAACCGCCGCCGTCATCGTCTCGCCGACGCCCATGTTCGGGGTCAAGCTGATCGAGGTGGTGCAACGGCTTGCCACCTTCCTGGGTGCGGCCCTGACCGTCGACGCCGAGAACTGGATGGCGCATCGCGGCGCGGCCGGCAGCATGCTGAATATCTTCAAGCATTCGCGCACCCCGGGCAATTATGTGGTCCTGTCGGGCGACGTGCACTATTCGTTCGCCTACGACGTCGAGGTGCGCGACTCCGACCGGGTGCCGCATGTCTGGCAGATCACCAGCAGCGGCATCAAGAACGAATTCCCGCGCCGCCTGCTCGACTGGCTCGATCGCCTGAATCGCTGGCTGTACTCGCCGCGCTCGCCGCTGAACTGGTTCACCCAGCGCCGCGACCTCGTGTTCACGCCGCACCTGCCCGACCAGCGCCAGGAGGGCGAGCGCGTCTGGAATGGCGCCGGTATCGGCCAGGTGTGGCTCGACGCGCAAGGCCGGCCGGTGCGCATCGTGCAGCACAACGCCGATGGCCGGCCGTCGACCCGCTTCCTGGCGCCGGACCAGGGGGCATCCCCTGCGGTGGCTGCCGAGCAGCCCGCAGGGAAGCGCTGACTTACTCGCGCAGCGCCTGCGCATCGGGGGGCGCTTCGTCATCAGTTTCTTAACGATCGGCTTCCGACAGCGCGGTCGTCCGCGAAGAAGCTCGATGGCGTGCTGCCGAAGGTCTTCCTGAACATGGCGCTGAAGGCCGACTGGCTGGCGTAGCCGAGCTGCTGCGCCACCTGCCACAGGGGCATGCCGCGCGCGATCAGGGAAACGCCGTGGGCCAGGCGCACCTGCTGGCGCCACTGGCCGAAGCTCATTCCCAGCTCGCGTTCGAACAGGCGCGCCAGCGTGCGTTCCGAGGCCCCGGCCGCGTGCGCCCAGCCGGCCAGGGTCTGGGTGTCGCCGGGCGCCGCGAGCAGGGCTTCGCACAGGCTCTGCAAGCGCTTGTCGCGCGGCAGCGGCACGCGGATCGGGCGCGAGGGCGCGCGCGCCAGCTCGTCCAGGATCAGTTCGCCGATCAGGGCGGCCCGTCCCGGGTCCCGCGGCTGCTCGCCCGTCTCGAGGGCGGCGATCAGTTCGCGCAGCAGGCCGCTCACTTCCACCACGCGGCAGGTCTCGCCGCGGAACGGGTCGCGCGAGGCGTGGATGCGCAAGGGACTGAGGCGGGCCGCCTCCATCATCGTGACTGCGTGGACGACGTGCGGCGCGATCCAGATCGCGCGCTGCGGCGGCACGATCCAGCTGCTGTTTTCAGCGCTCACCCGCATCAGGCCGTTGTGCGCATAGGTCAGCTGCCCCCACTCGTGGCTGTGGGCCCCCACCGAGACGTCGGCGGGCAGGTCGCGCGCAACCAGGCTGACCGGACGCTCTCTGGTCGGGCCCGGTCCCGGGGTCGGGGGAAGCGCGGTTCTCGCAAGCGGCATGGCAGGTTCTCGACAAATCTTGACAGGCTATCTTAAATCGGACGCCGGAAATGTGCTTACACTGGCTTTTTCGGCAAGAGGGATGCGATGAACAACGAGAACAGCTTGAAGCAGGATGCCCGCGTGATCGGCCTGGTCGGCCTGGCGCACGGCACCTCGCACTTCTACCACCTGATCCTGGCGGCCCTGATCCCCTGGCTCAAGCCCGCCTTCGGCCTCAGCTACACCGAGCTGGGTCTCCTGATGACGGTGTTCTTCGTGGTCTCGGGCGTGGGGCAGGCCCTGGCCGGCTTCGTGGTCGACCGCGTCGGCGCCCGCGCCGTGCTGTTCTTCGGCATGTCGATGCTGGGCGTGTCGGCGCTGGTGCTCGCGCGCGTGGACAGTTATGCCGGCCTGGTGGCGGGCGCGCTGCTGGCCGGCATCGGCAATGCGATCTTCCACCCGGCCGACTACACGCTGCTGAACCAGCGCGTCTCGCGCGAGCGCCTGGCGCACGGTTTTTCGGTGCACGGCATCAGCGGCAACATCGGCTGGGCCGCATCGCCGATCTTCCTGACCTCGATCGCGGCCAGCCAGGGCTGGCGCGCCGCGCTGCTGTGGGCGGCGCTGCTGCCGATGGCGGTGCTGGCCTTGCTGGTGCTGAATCGCGCTGTCCTGTACCCGGATCCGATCAAGCGCACGGCCGGGACTGCCCAGGGCGGCACGCTGGGTTTCCTCAAGCTGCGCGCCGTCTGGCTGTGCTTTGGCTTCTTCCTGCTGACGGCGGTGGCGCTGGGCGGCATCCAGAGCTTTGCGACGATCAGCCTGGAAGCGCTGTACGGCATTTCGCATGCGCTCGCCACCAGTTCCTACACTGCCTACATGCTGGCCTCGGCGCTGGGCATGGTGGCGGGCGGCTTCCTGGGCGCGCATGCGAAGCAGCACGACCGGACCGTGGCGGCGGCCTTCGCGGTCGCGGCGCTGCTGGCCCTGGTGCTGGCGGCGGGCGCCGGCCCGTCCTGGATGGCCTTGCCGCTGATGGGCCTGATCGGCCTGTGCTCGGGCGTGGCCGGTCCTTCGCGCGACCTGATGATCCGCGCCGCCGCACCGCAAGGCGCGACCGGGCGGGTCTATGGCGTCGTGTATTCGGGCCTGGACAGCGGCCTGGCGATCGGCCCGCTGCTGTTCGGGCTGGTGATGGATGCGGGCCGGCCGGGCTGGGTGTTCGCGGGCGTGGCGCTGTTCCAGGCGCTGGCGATCGCCACCGCGGTAGGGGTGGGCGGCAGTACCCGTGCGCGAAAGGCCGGCACGGCCGGGCAGGCAGCCTAGGCCGGTCCGAGCCTCACGGCTGCCGGCCGATGCTGCGGCGCGTCCAACTGCGGCGCATCGAGCTGCGGCTGCGACGGGTCCGCCAGCAGCGCGCTGGCGTCGCGCATGATCGAGAGCATGGTCCGCACGCAGGCCAGGGTCGGCACCCCGGTATGGGCGTCGGCTCCCTTGGCGTAGGCACGTGCGATGCGGGTTGCGACCGGCGCGCCGCCCGGCACCTGTTCGCGGTACAGGCGGATCAGGGTGACCACCGTCTCGTGCAGGATGTGCTGCGCGCCGCGCGCGATGTTGCGTCCGCCGCCGGCCTCGCGGATCGAGTCGGCGACGATCTGTTCGAGCTGGCGTTCGGCCCTGCCGATAAGCATGGCGACCTGGCCGGGAGTGAAGGTGATACGCATGCGTCTACCTCGTCTTCCGTGTTGAAATCATGCCGCCTCCTTGGCGACGGAGCCCGCGCGCGGCATCACCCGCGATGGCCGCACGCGCGGCGGCGGCGGCGGTGGGGCGAAGGGCCGGATCTGCGTCAGGGTGCCGGGGAAGGGCGCCACCGTATCGTCGATCTGGTGGACCTCGCCCGCCGCGCCTTCCAGGTACTGGGCAATCGCGATTCTGACAAGCGTGCGGTTGGTGAGTTCGGACGTCAGCCCGACTTTTCGGCTGTGATACAGATAGGTCGAGGTCACGCCATTCGGTCCGGTGATCTCGACCTTCTTCGGCAGCGAAAAGCCGTAGCGTCCGCTGGCCCAGAGCTTCACCAGGCACGCGCCGCTGATTGGGGTAGAAAAGCTGAAGTTCATGAATAAATCGTAATCCCGGCTGCAGGTATGCACGATTCGAAATTGTTCCAAACCGTAACGGACGAAATATTCGTTTCCGCGCGTTATGGTTGAGTCCTCAGCGTCCCTGTCGAGCCAAGCAGCCCCGGCCGGCAGCCAGGGCTAGGCGCGGCCGGCAGAGTATGCTTTACTCTCGGTCAGCATCGACGGCCAAGCAGCTTGCCCCGGGAGGATGGAATGCGCAGCATGAAACGATCGTACGTGATCGCCCTTGTCGCGATCGCTTTTGCCGGCCAGTCGCTTGCGGCCGAGATCATCCACGGCCGGGTCGTCGATGGCGGCGCGCGCGGGATGGGCATTCCCGCCGTCACGGTCAACATCGAGGACAAGGACGGCAAGCTGCTCAAGGCCGCCCTGACCGACGCGGCCGGCCACTATCGCCTGGAGGTGCCGGGCAGCGCCCGCTACGCCAGCTTCGACAAGCTGAAGTACCAGAACCGGTCGGCGCGCCGCACGCTCCAGCCGGGCGCCGCGGCGCAGGCCGACGTCATCCTGGTGGGGGAGGGCCGCCCGGCAGCCTATTACCGCGCCGTCGCCACGGCCTTCGAGGCGAGCGGGCAAGCGCAAGCGCCGCAGTATGCCGCGAGCGTGGCCGCGCTGGCGCCGGCTGAACGCAAGCTGGTGACGGACGCGCTCACCGCTTCAGGCGCGGCCGCGGCGCTGGCGTCGGTGAAGCGCCTGCAGGACGCGGGCCTGCCGCGGGCGCCCGACGGCAAGCCCTTCGACACGGCAAGCCCTTTCCCTCACTGAACGGCCGGCGGCGATGCGCTCGTCGCCCCCACGTAGAACACGCCGTCGTACTGCGGCGACGGCGGCACCAGCGAGAACGGGCCGGCTGGGGCCGGGTCGACGCGGTTGATGTCCCAGGCAGTCGCACCGCAGGTGTCGGGCGTGGCGCCGCGGCACACCCAGGCCGTGCCGCCCGCCGTGCCGACCGTGAGCGAGAGCGGACGCTGGTCGGCCAGCAGGTAGATTGCCGACTCGTAGTGTGGATTGAAGCGATTGCCCTTGCTGTGGATCGCATGCAGCGCGCCAACCAGTGTGACCACCTGGCGCCCCTTGGCCTGGCGCAGTTCGGCGCGCAGGCGCTCGGCCATCGCGGCGCTGCGTTGCGGCGTCGCGGCCACGGTATCGATCGCGGCGATGCGGATGTCGGCGCCTTCCGCACGCAGCGTGCGCACCTGCTGGATCAGGCGCAGCATGTCGATGCTGGTCCTGCCATCCTGGCGCGGGCTGCGCCACAGGCCAGCGCCGGTAAGGCGTTCGACGTCTTGCGGCGCGCCCTGGCTGGCCAGGAAGGCGTCGAGCGCGTCCTGTGCGCTCGACGGCAGCTCGATGGCCAGCGTGATGCTGCGCTGCTGTTTCGCGCCGGCGCACAGGTAGGCGGCGACGAAGGCCGGCACCTCGCGGGTGCCGTGCACGTCGCCGAGCACCAGGAAGGGCGCGTCCGCGACCGCCGCCGGTATGGCTTCCAGCGGGGAGCAGGACGGGGCCGCGGCCGCGTGCAGCGGCAGCGAGGCGAACAGCGTGGACAGGAACAGGGCGGCGGTGGCGCGGCGGGGCGGCATGGGTGTCCTTCGTGAATGGCCGGACCAGCCGGCGACCGCGCCAGCATAGTTCCTTGCCCGTTCCCCGGGCAATGCGCAATGCATGGGGCGCCCCCGGTTAAGCCTGCCTTAATCCCGAGCGCGGCGCGCGTTCGATGATCTGCACCAGCGGCGCCAGGTCCACCGGTTTGACGAAGTGATGGTCGAAACCGGCCGTCTTGGCCAGCACCCGGTCGTGGGCCTGGCCGTAGCCGGTCAGGGCGAGCAGGGTCGCGGCCCGCCCACGCTCGCTGTCGCGCAGGCGGCGCGCCAGCGCGTAGCCGTCGATGTCGGGCAGGCCGATGTCGAGGATGAAGACATCCGGCCATTCGCGCTCCGCCTGCGCCAGCGCGTCCTGCGAATCGTGCGCGGTGTGCACCAGGTGACCGAGCGAGCGCAGGACCTCGGCCAGCGACAGGGCCGCATCGACGTTGTCGTCGACCACCAGGATGCGCCGGCCGGCGCCCGAGCGGGCGGGCGCCGCCGCTTGCCCTTCGCCCGGCGCCGTACCGGGCTCGCCGTCGAACACCGGCAGCGTCACCGTGAAGCTGCTGCCCTTGCCCAGGCCGTCGCTGTGGGCGGCGACCTGGCCGCCGTGCAGCTGCACCAGGCTGCGCACCAGCGCCAGGCCCAGCCCGAGCCCGCCCTGGGACCGGTCGGGGGTGCGCTCGGCCTGGGTGAACAGGTCGAACACGTGCGGCAGGACGGCGCGGTCGATGCCGATGCCGTTGTCGCGCACCGCGATCGTCACGCTTGCCGCGTCGGTCTCGACCGACAGCGCGATGGTGCCGCCCTGGGCGGTGTACTTGGCGGCGTTGCCCAGCAGGTTGACGATCACCTGCACCAGCCGGATGCGGTCGCCGAACACCCAGCAGCGCCGCGACGTCATGTGCTGGTCGAAAGCGTGGCCGCGCGCTTCGATCAGCGGCCTGGCCTGCTCGACCGCGCTGGCGACGACCGCCTTGACGTCGACCCGTTCGCGCTCCAGTTCCACCAGGCCTCGCGTCACCCGCGAGACGTCGAGCAGGTCGTCCACCAGCGAGGTCATGTGGCGCACCTGGCGGATGATCACTTCGCTCGACTGGCGCACCCGCTGCGGGTCGAGCGTGGTCATCGAGAGCAGCTGGGCGGCGTTGCTGATCGGCGCCAGCGGGTTGCGCAGCTCGTGCGCCAGCATGGCCAGGAACTCGTCCTTGCGGCGCGCCTGGGCGCGCAGCTCTTCCTCGCCGGTTTTCTTGTCGTGGATGTCGGTGAGGGTGCCCATCCAGCGCGTGGCCTTGCCGTTCTGGTCGAGCAGGGGCAGGGCGCGGTTGAGCATCCAGCGGTACTCGCCGGAATGGTGCAGCAGGCGGTGCTCGATCTCGTAGGGCTTGCCTTCGGCCAGGCTGTTGCGCCAGGCCGCGAGCAGGGCCGCCAGGTCGTCCGGGTGGACCACCTTGTCCCAGCCGTTGCCGCCGATGCGTTCGACCGGCAGGCCGGTGAACGCGCTCCAGCGCGCGTTCAGGTAATCGTTGGCGCCGCTCGCGTCGGCCGACCAGGCCAGTTGCGGGATGGCGTCGGCGATCAGGCGGAACTTGGCCTCGCTTTCGATCATCGCCCGTTCCGCCTCGACCTGGGCGGTGATGTCCATGTTGGCGGCCACCGCGCCCACCATCGCGCCCTCGCGGTCGTGGATCGCCGCGGCCCGCACCAGGATCGTGCGGCGCGTGCCGGGATCGCCGAAGGGTTCGATCTCGAACACCCCGGCGGCCTGGACCTCGCCCAGCAGCGCGCGCGCGATCGGCCATTCGTGCGCCTGCACGCGTTGTCCGGCCTGCGCCGAACCATCCGGCCACCAGCCTTTCCATTCGGCGTACTCGCCGACCTCGCCCGGCATCGGATGCGCCCCCCAGATCTGGCGGTTGGTGGCATTCGCCACCAGCAGCTGGCCCGCAGCGTCGGCGTAGACGATGCCGACCGGCGCGGCGTCGAGCAGCACGTCGAGCCGGCGCGCGCTTTCGTCGGCGCGCTGCGACGCGGCCAGCGCCGCGCGCTCGCTCTCGATGCGCGCCTGCTCTGCGTGCTTGCGTTCGGTGATGTCGACGGCGATGCCGGCGAAGCGGCGGCTCCCGGTGTCCGGATCGGCGAACACCTTGCCGCGCGCGTTGACCCACACGTCCACGCCGGAACGCTGCGGAATCCGGTATTCGATGTCGTACAGGGTCTCGGTCAGGATGGCGCGGTCGATCGCGGCCAGCACGGCCGGGCGGTCCTCGGGGTGGATCATGTCGGTAAAGCGCACCAGCTCGGTGCCCTCGCGGGCGAGCGCGGCGTCGACCTGGAACAGGCGCGCGAAGCGCTCGTCCACATACGTGGCGGCGGTGTCGAGGTCGTAGGACCAGGTGCCGATGTTGCCCGAGGCTTCGAGCGACAGGGCGAGGTGCTCTTCCGCTTGCTTGTGCCGGGCCAGCGCGCGCACCTTGTCGCTGACTTCGATGACCGTGCACAGCAAGCCGCACACGAGGCCCTGGTCGTCGCGCACCGGGCTGTAGGAAAAGGTGAACCAGGCCTGCTCGCGGTAGCCATGGCGCTCCACCGTGATGGCATAGTTCTCGAAGAAGAAGGACTCGCCGGCCAGCACCCGGTTGGCATACGGGCCGACCGCGTCCCACGCCTCGTCCCAGACCTCGGGCAGCGGCCGGCCGAGCGCGTCGGCGGACTTGTTGCCGAGCAGGGGCAGGTAGGCATCGTTGTAGAACAGCTCCAGCCGCGGGCCCCAGGCGAGGAAGGTCGGGAACGACGAACCCAGCACGATGCCGAGGGTCGTGCGCAGTGCCGCCGGCCAGGCGGTAATCGGTCCGAGCGGGTGCGCGTTCCAGTCGTGCGCGTGGATCCGGGCACCTAGGGCGCCGCCGTTCGACAGGAAGGCTAGCATGGGTTCGGTAGGGGGCACGGCGCTTCGAGCGGTGGGGAAACTGACGATTTTACTGAAAAAATGGCAAGTGCTGCGTCCGCCATGCCGTTCAGTCCGGTTCGGCCGGCGCCGATTCGCCGGATTCGTGCAGGCCGCTGTCGACCACGGCGCGCATGGTCGCCAGCAGCTGGGCGCCGCGGTCCGCGCCGAACTGCGCGTCGAAGCGGGCCTGGGCGCGGCGCCAGGCGGGCAGGATAGCCTCGACCTTGTCGCGCCCGAGCGCGGTCAGCTCGATGACGCGCTCGCGCCGGTCCTGCTCGCCGGGACGCACCTGCACCAGCTGTTCGCGCACCAGGGGCTGCAGGTTGCGCGCCAGCGTGGTGCGGTCCATCACCATGCTCTGTGCCAGCTGGGTCACGCTGGCCGGGCGCGGCCTGAGCCGGGACAGGATCGCGAACTGGGTCACGCGCAGGCCCGATCCGGACAGCATCTGGTCGTAGAACGAGGTGACGTAGCGCGAGGCCTGGCGCAGCGCCGAGCAGTAGCAGGCGGTATCGGGAAGGGGCTGGTCGGGATCCATGCCGCGAGTATAGCCTTGCAGCGGGTCCGGTGCTTGCGTCCGCGACGCCGCGCCGCCCCCAGCGCACTGCTGACCTGCCGCAAACGCGGCCGGGCGCCGCCTTCTAATCTGGGGAGGCTCCCACAACCAGCCATCGCCATGAGCAGCCAGCCGTCCGTCCCCGATTCCCCGCGCGTGAGCGTACTCATGCCCACCTTCGAGCAGGCGGCCTTCATCGGCCGCGCCCTCGACAGCCTGTGGGCGCAGACCTATTCCGACTGGGAGCTCGTCATCGTCGACGACGGCTCCTGCGACGACACCGCCAGCGCCCTGGCGCCCTGGCTGGCCGACTCCCGGGTGCGCTACCTGCGCTTCGACAGCAATGGCGGACTGGGCCGCGCCATCAACGCCGGCCTCGACGCCGCGCGCGGCGAACTGCTGGCCTACCTGCCGAGCGACGACGTCTGGTATGCCGGGCACCTGGCGCAGCTGGTCGCCTGCCTCGAGCGCGAACCCGGCGCGGTGCTGGCTTATGCCGGCGTGCGCCACCACTACAACCGCAGCGCCGCCGGCATCGTTCCGGGAGAATGCCTGCAACCCGTGCAATGCCTGCACCGCCGCACCGCGCTGCGCTGGCGCGAGCACGCCGAGCTCGAGAGCGACGACCTCGACCGCGTGTTCTGGACCGGGCTGCGCGCCCAGGGGCCGTTTGTGGCGACCGGGGAGATCAGCTGCGAGTGGGTCGACCATCCGGGCCAGCGCCACAAGCGCATGCGCGAGCCGCTCGGGGGCATCAACCCCTTCCGCCAGCACTACCGGGTAGCCGGACCGCTGCGCTTCCATACCAGCACCGGCAACCCCATCGACGAGGAGCGGCTGTATGCGCAGGTGCGCGCGGCCCGCCCGCAGGGCCCACGCAAGGGCTTGAAGATCGTGCTGGCCGGCGAGCTGGCCTACAACGCCGACCGCGTGCTGGCGCTGGAGGCCCTGGGACACCGGCTGTACGGATTGTGGACGCCGACACCGAGCTGGTTCAACACGGTCGGGCCACTGCCTTTCGGCCAGGTCGAGGAGCTGCCGCGCCATGGCTGGCGCGAGGCGCTGGCGCGCATCGAACCCGACCTCGTCTACGCCCAGCTCAACTGGCAGGCGGTGCCCTTTGCCCACGAAGTGCTGATGCACACGCCGGACATTCCCTTTGTCTGGCATTTCAAGGAAGGCCCCTTCATCTGCATCGAGAAGGGCATCTGGCCGCTGCTGGCCGACCTGGTGCGGCTGGCCGACGGCTGCATCTACAGCAGCCCTGAAATGCGCGACTGGTTCGCCACCGCCGTGCCCGGGCTTCCCGCCGCGCGCCCTGCGCCCCGTCTTGAACATGTGCTCGACGGCGACCTGCCGCGCCGCGCCTGGTTCCTGCAGGAGCGCTCGCCCCTGTTGTCCGCAGCGGGCGCGGGCGGCCAGGTGCACACCGTGGTGCCGGGGCGGCCGATCGGGCTGCATCCGCCCACGGTGGCCGAGCTGGCGCGCCACGGCATCCACCTGCATTTCTATGGAGACTTTACGCAGGGCCAGTGGCGCGAGTGGATAAGGACAGCACAGGCGCTGGCCCCGGAACACCTGCACCTGCACCGGAACGTCGACCCGGACGGATGGGTGCGCGAATTCTCGCAATACGACGCCGGCTGGCTGCACGTGTTTCGCAGCCGGAACGGCGGCGACATCCGGCGCGCCGACTGGGACGACCTGAACATTCCGGCGCGTGCCGCGACCCTGGCGGCGGCCGGGCTGCCGATGATCCAGTTCGACAACGGCGGCGCCATCGTGGCGGCCCAGGCGCTGGCCCGGCGCCTCGGCATCGGGGTGTTCTTCGACAGCATCGAGGACCTGGCGCGCCAGCTGCACGACTGCGCCGCCATGGCCGCGCTGCGCGAGCGCGTGTGGCAGGTGCGCGACGGCTTCTGCTTCGACCTGCACGCGCCCGGCCTGGTAGACTTCTTCGGGCACGTCATCGCCCAGGCCGGCAGGCAGGGGAGGGTCCGGGCCGGCGGGCAGTTGCGAGCGCCGCTGCGCGCACGCTAGCGCGCTTGCTGCCCTTTCCAGCCGAGCAGATCTCCCCGCGGATAGCCCCATGCCGCCAGCGGCGACGGGCAGGGTTCGGCCGCGCGGGCGGCATACGGCAAGGTCGAGAAATTGGGCTGGTCGGGAGCGCCGAAGCGGATATCGGTGGCATTGCCCCCGGCCAGCGAAGGCACGCGGGCGAAGCGCAGCCAGGCATCGAAGTGGCAATTGGTTCGCTGCAGCGCGCGGAAGTCCTGAAGGCTGCCGCTCTCGCTGAATTTCCAGGCCAGTGCCGCTGTCGCCGCAGGCACGGCCCGGGCCGCCGCTTCGGCCCCCCGGCCCTGTTCGTCGCGCAGCACCGGCCTGCCGGCGGCGTCGCTTGCACTGTCGGGCACACCGCCGAAGCGTTCCGGGCATGCCCAGACCGGGCTCAGGCCGGGCGCCAGGCTGAGCACGCCGACCCGCACCCCATAGCTGCCGGCGGCCGGCTTGTCGGACACGGTGGCGAAGGACCAGCACAAGGGATTGGCCGGGAAGGACGACAGCGCGATGTCGAGTACGCGGCTGCCCGGCGCCACGCTCTCGTGCGCGCTGCGGATCTCGGCGCGCGCAAGCTGACCGCCCGCCGCCTGGATGCCGACGAAGCCCACGCAGGCGAAGAAGGCCGCCACCAGTCCGGCACGCGCCCCCAGCTTGAGACTGACGCCGGCGACCAGCAGCGCCACCGCGCCCAGCCCGGCCAGCGAGCCCCATTGCAGGAAGCCCATCCAGGTAAAGAGCACAGGCATGCCTGCAAAGAAGCCCAGCCCGAGCCAGCGCAAGCCGGTGCGCCGCGACAGCAGGGCCAGTGCAAAGCCGAGTGCGGTCCAGAACACGGGCTCGACAATGAAGACGAGGTCGCCGTACAGCCAGCGCGAATCGAAGGGGTGGAAGGGATGGACTCCATACACGTTCAGCCCGTCGAAGGACAGGTGCAGCACCATGCCCAGCAGGGCGGTGGCGACGACGGCGTGGCGGGCGCGGCGATCTTCCTGCAGCAGCCGGCGCGCTGCCGGCCACAGCAAGCAAGTCAGGGCCAGCAGCAGGAGTACCTGCGGCAGCGCGTACAGCAGGGTATGCGTGTGTCCGCGGTGGTGGATCAGGTAGCCCAGCGGCGCCGGCAGCAGCGGCGTGAGCACCAGGTCGAGGTCGGGGAAGTTACTGGCCAGCAGGCCGGTGAGCAGGAGGGCGCGGCGGCGGGTGCGGCCCCGGGCCGGATCGCTTGCCGCGGGCAGGGCGCGCTCGACCAGTTCTCCCAGGGCCAGGCCGACGAGCGAGTGTGTCATGTTGTCCATGCCAAAAGCTTACACCAATGGCAACGTTTGACGTAAATCAAGGTTTTTTGCTGGTTCTGCGCCGCGTGGTCACGGTTAAATTTGATCCAAGTCAAAAATTCTGACGATTCGCTTGCTAGAATCGTGCGCTGGATTTTATTGCCCATGGGCAACTAGGAGTCATCGTGCGAACCAACCTGCCGGTTACCGGCATCGAATACCTGTTACAGGAAGGCCAGTCCATCGTCTCGAAGACGGACACCAAGGGCCG
Organism: Massilia sp. LC238; assembly: GCF_000735635.1. Lineage (NCBI taxonomy): Bacteria > Pseudomonadati > Pseudomonadota > Betaproteobacteria > Burkholderiales > Oxalobacteraceae > Massilia > Massilia sp. LC238. Next base: position 16,997 of record NZ_JNNN01000025.1, read on the forward strand.
CATCACCTACGTCAACCCCAGCTTTATCGAAGTCAGCGGCTTCGACGAGCACGAATTGCTCGGAAAGGCGCACAACATCGTCCGCCATCCGGACATGCCGCCCGAAGCATTTGCCGACCTGTGGCGCACGCTCCAGGCGGGCGAGCCCTGGACCGGCCTGGTCAAGAACCGTCGCAAGAACGGCGACTTCTACTGGGTGGTCGCCAACGTGGTGCCGGTCAAGGAGGGCGGACGCGTCACCGGCTACATGTCGGTGCGTACCGCGCCGAGCCGCGACCAGGTGGCGGCGGCCAGCGAGCTGTATCGGAAATTCCGCGCCGGCGAGGCGAAGGGGCTGACGATCCACCGTGGCGCCGCACGCCGCCTCGGCTGGCGCGCCCGCCTCGGTGCGCTGCGTTCGCTGCCGCTGTCGCGCCGCATCGGCATCATGATGGGCGGCCAGGCGGTGCTGATGGCCGGCCTCGGGCTGGCGGCGGACGGCTTGCTGTGGAAATTGCTGGCAGGCGCAGGCGTGGTGGCGACGCTGGCGGCCTGGGCCGAACTGCAGCGCACCATCGCCCGTCCCCTGCGCGAGGCCACCGCCGCCGTGTATGCGCTGGCCGGCGGCGACCTGTCGCATCCATGCGAGCCGGGCCGCAACGACGAGATCGGCCGCCTGCAGCTGGCGCTGCGCCAGCTGAACGTCAACCTGAAGGCCATCGTCGGCGACGTGCGCCGCAACGTGGGCTCGATCGAGCATGCGACCCGCGAGATCGCGGCCGGCAACGGCGACCTGGCCAGCCGTACCGAAGCCCAGGCGGCCAGCCTCGAGCAGACCGCGAGCAGCCTGGCGCAGATCGCCGCGGCGGCCGGCCACAACACCGACAGCGCGGTACGCGCCGACGGCCTGGTCGTGGCGGCCTCGAACGTCGCCGGACGCGGCGGCGAGGCCGTGGGCCGGGTGGGCGACACCATGGGCCACATCAGCGCCTCGGCCACCCGCATCGTGGACATCATCGGCCTGATCGACGGCATTGCCTTCCAGACCAATATCCTGGCGCTGAACGCGGCGGTGGAGGCGGCCCGTGCCGGCGAGCAGGGGCGCGGCTTCGCCGTCGTCGCCGGCGAGGTGCGCAGCCTGGCGCAGCGCTCGGCCGCGGCGGCCAAGGAAATCAAGACCCTCATCGAAACCTCGGTGCGGCAGGTCGGCGAAGGCAATGTGCTGGTGGGCGACGCCGGCCAGACCATGCGCGAAGTGGTCGCCAAGGTAGCCGAAGCGGCCGCGATCATGAACGGCATCACTGGCGCCAGCCGCGAGCAGGGCGCCGGCATCGCCCAGGTGAACGCGGCCATGGCCCAGCTCGACCAGATCACCCGCGAGAACGCCGCCCTGGTGGAGGAATCGGCGAATGCCTCGGCCAACGTGGCCGACGAGGCCTTCCACCTGGTGCAGGCATTGTCGGTGTTCAAGCTCGACGAGCAGGCGCCGGCGCGGCGCTGAATGCTCGCCGGTGCGGTACGGTAGGGTGGGCGGCTCCACCCAGCAGGCAGAGAAGAGGCGCCGCGTGCGCCGCCCACGCGGTGATTGTTATCGGCTCCGTCATCGCGCCGGATGATCTCGCTGCGAACTATCGCCGCGTGGGCGGCGCGAATGGCACCGCTCATCACCTTGTGACATAGAGCCGCCCACCCTACGCACCATCTGCTTCAGCAGACTCGTCCGTATTTGATGCAAGTCAAGGATTTCCAAGACGCTGATCAATAAACTGCCTGTTATTCGAGCCGTTTTGCAGTTCCGCAAACCGGCAGCAGCAGGAGTTGATTGACATGCATGCAACAGTGTTACCGGCCGTGGGCAAGCCCGTGGTTCCCATTCTTGCCCACCCGGCAACCCAGACCGTCGCAACTTCCAGCGTCGACGTCGACGTCGACCTGCTCAAGCGCCTCGGCAAGAACGGCCCGCGCTATACCTCGTATCCGACCGCCGACCGCTTCGGCGAGGAATTCGGTTACCGCGACTACCTGCATGCCGTGGCCGGCCTGCGCACCCGCGGCGGCGCCCGCCCGCTGTCGCTCTACCTGCACATTCCGTTCTGCGACACGGTCTGCTACTACTGCGCCTGCAACAAGATCGTCACCAAAAAGCGCGACAAGGCCGCGACCTATCTCTCCTACCTGAAGCGCGAGATCGCCATGCAGGGCGCGCTGTTCGCCGGCATGAACGAGGTCGAGCAGCTGCATTTCGGCGGCGGCACCCCGACCTATCTTTCCGACGCCCAGATGGACGACTTGATGGCCCACCTGCGCCGCAACTTCCGCTTCGCGCCGGACGAGGTAGGCGAATACTCGATCGAGGTCGATCCGCGCACCGTTTCAAGCGAGCGGGTGCATACCTTGCGGCGGCAGGGCTTCAACCGCATCAGCCTGGGCGTGCAGGACTTCGACCCCGAGGTGCAGCGCGCCGTCAACCGCGTTCAGCCCGAGCATGAAACGCGTGCGGTGATCGATGCCGCGCGCGCCGCCGGCTTCCGCTCGGTGAGCATCGACCTGATCTACGGCCTGCCGAAGCAGACCCTGGAGACGATGCGCCAGACCCTCGACAAGGTGGTGGCGGCAAGCCCGGACCGCATCGCCGTCTACCATTACGCCCACATGCCGCACCTGTTCAAGCCGCAGCGCCGCATCGTGGAAGCCGACATGCCGTCCAGCGACACCAAGCTCGCGATGCTCCAGCTGTGCATCGAACGCCTGGGCGCGGCCGGCTACGTCTACATTGGCATGGACCATTTCGCCAAGCCGGACGACGACCTCGCCGTGGCCCAGCGCCAGGGCCGCCTGCACCGCAACTTCCAGGGTTACTCGACCCATGCCGACACCGACCTGGTGGCCTGCGGCGTCTCGGCCATCGGCGCGGTGGGCGCCACCTACAGCCAGAACGTCAAGACCCTCGAGGAATACTACGACCTGCTCGACCAGAACGAGCTGCCGGTGGCGCGCGGTATCCGGCTCGGCATGGACGACGCGCTGCGCCGCAGCCTGATCCAGAAGTTGATGTGCCAGTTCGAGGTGTCGATCCCGGCGCTGGAGCAGGCCTTTCCGATCGTGTTCCGCGACTACTTCGCGCCCGAGCTGGCGCGCCTGCGCCAGATGGAAGAGGACGGCCTGGTGAGCGTCGGTCCGGAATGGCTGACCGTGACCATGAAGGGACGCCTCCTGATCCGCAACGTGTGCATGGTGTTCGACCGCTACCTCGCTCCGAAGAGTGAGGGGCCGTGCCGCGACATGTCGCGGCACCATTCGCAGACCATATGAACGTCAGCCTGTTCCCGGTATTCCTGGTCGGCCTGGCCGGCAGTGTCCACTGCGCCGGCATGTGCGGCGGCATCGTGGGCGCACTGTCGGTCGCGCCGCGGCCTGCATTCCCGGTCCCGGTGCGCACCGTGGCCGTCCAGCGCCTGGCGCCGGTGGCTGCGCACGTGGGCGCCTACAACGCCGGTCGCATCGCCAGCTATGCCACTGCCGGCGCCCTGGCCGGCGGCCTGGCGGGCGGCGCGGCCAGGCTTGCCGGGCTGCCGGCGCTGCAGCTCGGGGCCTACGTGCTGGCCAACCTGATGCTGGTGGCGCTGGGACTTTACCTGATGGATGCCTGGCGCGGCCTGGCGCTGCTGGAGCGAAGCGGGCAGGCGCTGTGGCGCCGCATTTCCCCGCTGCTGCGCCAGCTCGGTCCGGGCGCCACGCCGGGACGCATGTTCGCGGCCGGCGCGCTGTGGGGCTGGCTGCCTTGCGGGATGGTCTACAGCATGCTGGTGACGGCCATGCTGAGCGGCTCCGCGCTGGGTGGCGCCAGCGTGATGCTGGCCTTCGGGCTGGGCACGCTGCCGATGCTGGCGGCGATCGGCATGGCCGGGGTGCGCCTGCGCACCCTGTTCCAGCTGCGCCAGGTGCGCCTGGCCTGCGGCCTGCTGATCCTCGGCTTCGGCCTGCTCGGGCTGTGGCGCGCCGCCGGCGGGATGTCCGCGCCCGGCGCCGCGGCCCACGGGATGTGGGCCCACTGGATCGACGTCCTGTGCGTGGCGTCGGGAGCTGAAGCATGAGCGCGGTGCTGGCACAGGTCGCGCCGCCGGTAGGGGCGGTGGAGGGCGCCGAGGCAGCCGCCGCCAACGATGCCCTGCGCAGCGCCGACCTCGGCGCCGCCGCCGCGGGCTGCTTTCACTGCGGCTCCCCGGTCCCGGAAGGCAGCCGTTGGCAGGCCCGGGTCGACGGCGCGCCGCGCAGCATGTGCTGTCCCGGCTGCGCCGCCGCGGCCGAGGCGATCGTCGCCGGCGGCTTCGCCGACTATTACAGCGTGCGTACCGAATACGCGGCATCGAATGCCGCCAGGGCGGACGAACCCGAGCTGGCGCTGTTCGACCAGCAAGGCATGCAGGGCGAGGGCAGCTTCTCGATCGAAGGGGTGCGCTGCGGCGCCTGCGTCTGGCTGGTCGAGCGCCGCCTGGGGCAACTGGCCGGCGTGCAGGAAGTGGCGCTGAACGTCGCCACCGGGCGCGTGTTCGTGCGCTGGGACCCGGCCCTGTGCCGCCCCAGCGCGATCGTGCGCGCATTGCGCGCCATCGGCTACTTCGCCGCGCCCTACGACGCCCAGCGCCATGCCGAACGGATCGAGCGCGCACGCCGCACCCTGTTCCGCCAGCTGTTCGTGGCCGGCCTGTCGATGATGCAGGTGATGATGTATGCGGTGCCGGTCTACCTGGCCGAAGACGGCAGCATGGACGCCGACATGCGCGCGCTGATGGCTTGGGCCTCGTTCGCGCTGACCCTGCCGGCCGTGTTCTATTCGGCCCTGCCTTTCTTCGCGGGCGCCTGGCGCGACGTCAAGCGCGGCGTGCCCGGCATGGACGTGCCGGTGGCGCTGGGCATCGCGGCCGCCTTCGCCGGCAGCTGCGCCACGCTCCTCTCGGGCAAGGGCGAGGTCTACTTCGACTCGATCACGATGTTCGTGTTCCTGCTGCTGGGCAGCCGCTACCTCGAGCTGGGCGCGCGCCGGCGCGCCACCCAGGCGCTCGACACCCTGCGCGGCGGGGTGCCGGCCTCGGGCCTGCGCCTGCTCGGCGATCCGGCCGCGCGCGATACCGAGCTGGTGCCGGCGTCAAGCCTGGCGGTGGGCGAACTGGTGCTGGTGCCGCCGGGACGGGCGGTGCCGGCGGACGGAGTCATCGATGAGGGCACGACCGAGCTGGATTTCTCGCTGCTGACCGGCGAAAGCCGGACCCGCCGCATGGGACCGGGCGAGGTGCTGCCGGGCGGCGCCGTCAATGCCGGCCAGGCTATCGTGGTGCGCATCACCGCGTCGGCGCGCGACAGCACGCTGGCGATGCTGGTCAGGCTGGTCGAACGGGCCGGCCAGGGCAAGCCGGCGATCGCGCTGTGGGCCGACCGCGTCGCCGCCTGGTTCGTGCTGGCCCTGCTGGTCTTGAGCGCGGCGGTCTACCTGATCTGGAGCACGGTCGACCCCGAACGTGCCTGGCATGCGGCAGTGGCGGTGCTGGTGGTGTCCTGCCCATGCGCGCTGTCGCTGGCTACCCCGACCGCGCTGGCGGCGGCCACCGACCGGCTGCTGCGCCGCGGCGTGCTGGCCGTCGCCCCGCATACGCTGGAAACCTTCGAGCGCGCCACCCATGTCGTGTTCGACAAGACCGGCACCCTGACCCTGGGCCGCCCGGTGCTACGCCAGGTGCAGCCGGTCGGTGCGCTCGACAGCGACCTGTGCCTGCGCATCGGCGCCGCGCTGCAGGCCGATAACTCCCATCCGATCGGCATGGCGATCCGCGCCGCGATGCCCGGCCACGGCTTGAGCGCGCGCGGCTTGCGCGCCGACATCGGGCGCGGCATCGAAGGCAGCATCGACGGCGTCGTCTACCGCATCGGCACCGCGGACTACGTCCAGGAGCTGGCCGGCGGCGTGGTGGGTTCGGCGGCGCCGGCCGGCACCAGCACCGCCTGGCTGGCCTGCGAAGGCCAGTGGCTGGCGCGCTTCGACCTGTCCGACGCACTGCGCGAGGAGGCCCGGGAGGTGGTGCGGCGCTTCCAGCGCGGCGGCAAGACCGTGATCCTGCTCAGCGGCGACGACCAGGCCGCAACGGCTGCGGTGGCGCGCCAGCTCGGCATCGCCAGCGCCTTCGGCGGCCGCCTGCCGGCCGAGAAGCTCGCCTTCGTGCGCGAGCTGCAGGCCGATGGCGCGGTGGTGGCGATGGTGGGCGACGGCAGCAACGATGCGGCCGTGCTGCGCGGCGCCGACGTTTCCTTCGCCATGGGACGCGGCGCCGAACTGGCCCAGGTGCATGCCGACGGCGTGCTGCTGGGCGACAGCCTGCTGCCGCTGGCCGACGCCGCCGTTACCGCGCGCCGCACCCTGGCGGTGATCCGCCAGAACCTGATCTGGGCCTCGGTCTACAACCTGGCCGCGATCCCGGCGGCGGCGACCGGCTTGCTCAACCCCTGGCTGTCCGGCATCGGCATGGCGGCCAGCTCGGCGATCGTGGTGCTGAACGCGCTGCGGCTGCGCAAGGACTGATATGGAAGCACTGTATTTGTTGATACCCCTGAGCGTGATCCTGGTCGCGCTGGCGGTATGGATCTTCTTCGGGGCGGCGGACAGCGGGCAGTTCGAGGACCTCGAAGGGCCGGGGATGCGGATCCTGGTGGACGATGATCGGCCGGGTTGATCGCGTTTATTGATAGCGTATGAACGTCGTCCCGGCGAAGGCCGGGACCCAAGTTCGTTGCGTACCACAAGCACTTACGTAGGCGGTATTCGAAAAAAATTGGATTCCGGCCTTCGCCGGAATGACGACTCACGAGCTAACGAATAAGAGCAGTGCGAGGGCTGTTCAGATATTCCTCGATCTACATCGACGGTCCGCGCCCGGTATGCTGGTCTTTCTCGAGCTGTTCCTGGCATGCGATGCACAGCCGCACCGTGGGCGTGGCCAGCAGGCGCGCGTCCGGGATGTCGCGCCCGCAGGATTCGCAGATGCCGGCGCCGCCCGATTCGAGCTTGCCGATGGCGACGTCGATCTCGTGCAGGAGGCTTGATTCGTGGTCGGCCAGGTGCTGCTCGTTGTGGCTGATCATTTCCGATTGCGGCGCATCGTCGCTCTGGCCCTGGTGGGCGAGGGGACCGATGGCTGGCGCTTCGTCATCTTGCGGGCCGGTGCGCGAGCGCACGGTGTCGAGCAAATCTTGGCGCGCCTGGTGCAGGCGCTTGCTGAGTTCTTCCGATACGGATTGCGATAGAGGCGGCATGGCGCGGTTCCTTCCTTTCCGAGTGTCCGTCGAGATCCTTGAATGATCTCAAATCGCAGCCTTGATTTTTCAGTCAACACGCCTCGCGCACTCGGCCGCAAGATGCTGTTGCATAGCTCATCTGATGCTGAACAATTTGATTCACATCAAGGATTTTTGCACTGCGAAAAACGACACTCCTGATTGTCATCCATCAAGGTATTTTCAGGAGAGCATCTTGGACACCAGTCTAAACTATAACTACAAGATCGTGCGCCAGTTTGCCATCGCGACCGTCGTGTGGGGCGTGATCGGCATGGCCGCCGGCGTCTTCATCGCGGCGCAGCTGGCCTGGCCCGCGCTGAATTTCGACATCGCCTGGCTGAGCTACGGACGCCTGCGCCCGCTGCACACCAATGCGGTGATCTTCGCCTTCGGCATCTGCGGCCTGTTCGCCACTTCCTACTACGTGGTGCAGCGCACCTGCCAGGTGCGGCTGTTCTCGGACAAACTGGCCAGCTTCACCTTCTGGGGCTGGCAGGCGGTGCTGGTGTCGGCCGCGATCTCGCTGCCGATGGGCTTCACCCGCGGCAAGGAATACGCCGAGCTCGAATGGCCGATCGCGATCCTGATCACCGTGGTCTGGGTGGCCTATGCGGTGGTCTTCTTCGGCACCATCATCAAGCGCCGCGTCCAGCACATCTACGTGGCCAACTGGTTCTTCGGCGCCTACATCCTGGCGGTCGCCATCCTGCACGTGGTGAACGGCGCGGTGATGCCGGTGTCGGCGATGAAGTCCTACTCGGCCTACGCCGGCGTGCAGGACGCGATGATCCAGTGGTGGTACGGCCATAACGCGGTGGGCTTCATCCTGACCGCCGGCTACCTCGGCATGGTCTATTACTTCATCCCGAAGCAGGCCGAGCGCCCGGTGTATTCCTACCGCCTGTCGATCGTGCACTTCTGGGCCCTGATCTTCACCTACATGTGGGCCGGCCCGCACCACCTGCACTACACCGCGCTGCCCGACTGGACCCAGTCGATCGGCATGGTGTTCTCGCTGATCCTGCTGGCGCCCTCCTGGGGCGGCATGATCAACGGGATCATGACCCTGTCGGGCGCCTGGCACAAGCTGCGCTCGGACCCGATCCTGAAGTTCCTGATCGTCTCGCTGTCCTTCTACGGCATGGCCACCTTCGAGGGCCCGATGATGTCGATCAAGACCATCAACTCGCTGTCGCACTACACCGACTGGACCGTCGCCCACGTCCATGCCGGCGCCCTGGGCTGGGTCGGCTTCATCACCATGGGTTCGATCTACTACCTGATCCCGCGCCTGGCTGGGAAAAAGCAGATGTGGAGCCTGACGCTTGTCGATACCCATTTCTGGGTGGCCACCATCGGCATCGTCCTGTACATCGCCTCGATGTGGATCGCCGGCGTGATGCAGGGCCTGATGTGGCGCGCGGTGAACCCGGACGGCACCCTGACGTATACCTTCGCCGAAAGCGTCAAGGCCACCTATCCCTACTACGTGATCCGCTTCACCGGCGGCTTCCTGTACCTGTCGGGCATGGCGATCATGGCCTTCAATACCTGGAAGACGCTGAGCGGCACGAAGAGCGTGGATGCCCTGATCCCGCTTGGGCCGGCCAAGCCGCATCCGAACCACGTGCAGCCCGAAGCGGCGCACGCCTGAACCACCGGAGCACACAATGAAGAAGAAGTTTACGCATGAATGGATCGAGAAGAACCCCTGGCTCCTGATCGGCCTGGTGCTGCTCGTGATCTCCTTCGGCGGCCTGGTCGAGATCGTGCCGCTGTTCTTCCAGAAGTCCACCACCGAGCCGGTGGCGGGATTGAAGCCCTACTCGCCGCTGCGCCTGGCCGGGCGCGACGTCTACATCCGCGAAGGCTGCTACAACTGCCATTCGCAGATGATCCGGCCGTTCCGCGCCGAGACCGAGCGCTACGGCCACTATTCGGTCGCGGGCGAATTCGTCTACGACCACCCGTTCCAGTGGGGCTCGAAGCGCACCGGTCCCGACCTGGCCCGCGTGGGCGGCCGCTACAGCGACGAATGGCACCGCACCCACCTCGACAACCCGCGCGACGTGGTGCCGGAATCGAACATGCCGGGCTATCCGTGGCTGGCCAAGGCCAAGCTGGACCCGAGCGAGATCATCCCGAAGATGCGCGCGATGCGCCGCCTGGGCGTGCCCTACACCGAGGCCGAGATCGCCGCCGCCCCGAGCGAGGTGACGGGCAAGACCGAGCAGGACGCATTGATCGCGTACCTGCAGGGCCTGGGCACCCAGATCAAGACGAGGAACTAACATGGCACTCCAACAAATCTTTGATGACGCAAGCAGCGTCATGACGGTGATCAGCTTCGTGACCTTCCTGGGCATCGTCGGCTGGACCTACGTGCTGCGCAAGGGCAGCGATTTCGACAAGGCTGCCGCGCTGCCCTTCGCGGACGAGGCAGGGGAGAACGAGCGTGGCTGATTTCTTCAACGAGTTCTGGCACTGGTACGTGGCCGTCATCACGGTGCTGTCGATCCTGGGCTGCGGCATCCTGCTGTGGTCGCAGTCGAGCTACCGCGTCAAGCTGGGCGCCGACGGCACGCCCGAGAAAACCACCGGCCACGTCTGGGACGAAGACCTGACCGAACTGAACACGCCGATGCCGCGCTGGTGGATCGTGCTGTTCTGGCTCACCATCGTGTTCGGCTTTGCCTACCTGGCCTTGTATCCGGGCCTGGGCAGCTATGCCGGCAAGCTGGGCTGGACGACCACCGGCGAGTACAGGGCCGAGCTGAAACAGGCCAGGCTTGAGTTCGGCCCGCTGTTCGCCAAATACGCCAACCAGGACCTGAAGCTGGTCGCCGCCGACCCGCAGGCCCATGCCATCGGCGAACGCCTGTTCCTGACCTATTGCGCGCAGTGCCACGGGTCGGATGCGCGCGGCAGCAAGGGTTTCCCCAACCTGGCCGACCGCGACTGGCTGCACGGCGGCGAGCCCGACGTCATCAAGCAGAGCATCATGCAGGGCCGGGTCGGCGTCATGCCGCCGATGGGCGCGGCGCTCGGTTCGGACAAGGACATCGAAAGCGTGGCCCATTATGTGCGCGACCTGTCCGGCCTGCCGGCGGACCCGATCAAGGTCGCCTTCGGCAAGCCGAAGTTTGCCGCCTGCGTGGCCTGCCACGGCGTGAAAGGCGAGGGCAATCCGGCCATGGGAGCGCCCAACCTGGCGGACAAGACCTGGCTGTACGGCGGCAGCCCGGAAACCGTGATGGAGACCATCCGCAAGGGCCGCACCAACACCATGCCGGCCTTCGGCGAGTTCCTCGGCGAAGAGAAGGTGCACGTGCTGGCAGCCTACGTATGGAGCCTGTCGAACGGGGCGGAATTGAAACCCATCGTGACGGCGCAAGCAAAATGAACTCCCCTCAGGAGGCGGTGGTCCGCCTGTACGCGGCGCGCGAAGAGATCTACCCGCGCGAGATCAAGGGCCGCTATGCCTCGCTGCGCTGGGCCTGCGTCTGGCTCACCCAGCTGCTGTTCTACGGCCTGCCATGGTTCGAGATGCACGGCCGCCAGGCGGTGCTGTTCGACCTGGCCAGCCGCAAGTTCTATCTGTTCGGACTGGTGCTGTGGCCGCAGGACTTCATCTACCTGGCCGCGCTGCTGATCCTGTGCGCCTACGGGCTGTTCCTGGTGACGGCGGTGGCGGGCCGGGTGTGGTGCGGCTTCGCCTGCCCGCAGACGGTCTACACCGAGATCTTCCTGTGGATCGAGCGCAAGTTCGAAGGCGCGCGCAGCAGCCGCATCCGCCTCGACCGCCAGCCCTGGACGCTGGAAAAGATCGCGCGAAAGGGCGGCAAGCACGCGGCCTGGGGCCTGGTGGCGCTGTGGACCGGCTTTACCTTTGTCGGCTATTTCACCCCGGTGCGCGAGCTGAGCTTCGACATCGCGACGTTCGGGCTGGGACCATGGGAAAGCTTCTGGGTACTGTTCTATGGGCTCGCCACCTACGGCAACGCCGGCTGGCTGCGCGAGCAGGTGTGCAAGTACATGTGCCCGTATGCGCGCTTCCAGAGCGCGATGTTCGACAAGGACACCCTGATCGTCACCTACGACGCCGCCCGCGGCGAGCCGCGTGGCGCGGTCCATGCCCGCACCGGGACCCCGAATGGCGGCGACTGCATCGACTGCAGCATGTGCGTGCAGGTATGCCCGACCGGGATCGACATCCGCAAGGGCCTGCAGTACGAATGCATCGGCTGCGCCGCCTGCGTGGACGCCTGCAACGGCGTGATGGACAAGGTGGAGCGGCCGCGCGGCCTGATCCGCTATGCGACCGAGAACGCGCTGGCGGCGAAACTCTCTCCGCGCCAGGTGCGGCGGCGCGTATTGCGTCCGCGCGTGATGATCTATGCCGCGGTGCTGGCGATCCTCGGCAGCGCCATGGTCGCCTCGCTGGCGCTGCGCAACCCGCTCAAGCTGGACGTGATCCGCGACCGCGGCTCGATGGGCCGGGAAGTCGACGACGGGATGATCGAGAACGTGTACCGGCTGCAGGTGATGAACACGCTGGAACAGGCGCAGCGCCTGCGCATCACGGTGGACGGCATCGCCTCGGCGAACGTGGTGGACGAGGACGTGGTCGAGATCGATGCGGCCACCACGCGCGCCGTGCCGGTGCGGGTGCGCATCGCCGGTGGAGATGGCCGGCCCGGCTCGAACCGGATCGCCTTCACGCTGGCATCGACAGACGGCGCCGCGCTGCAGGTGACGGAAGAAGCGGCATTCATCGTGCCCAAGTAAAAAGGAGCAAACAAGATGCGAGCAAATACGAGCCTGCAGCCGGCCGCCCCCTGGTACCGGCACCGCTGGCCCTGGTTCCTGATGATCGGCCCCGTGCTGGTGCTGGTCGGCGGCTTCGTCATGCTCTCGCTGGCGCTGAGCCGCCCGGACGCGATGGTGGTCGGCGACTACTACAAGCAGGGCAAGGCCATCAACCAGGAACTGAAGCGCGACCGCGCCGCCAGCCGCCTCGGGCTGCGCTTCGAGGCCGGCTACGATGCCGCGGCCGGGCGCGTCACCGGCACCCTGCTCAGCCATGGCGAGCCGGTGCGCGCACCCTTCCACATCCGCCTCGCGCATCCGACCCAGCCGGAACGCGACCGCGTCCTGGAAGCCCTGCCGGACGCCCGCGGCCGCTTCGTGGCGCAGGCGCCGGGACTGGAGGCGACCCACTGGCAGGTCGTGGTGGAAGGGAGCGCGCGCGACTGGCGCCTGGCGCGCAGCTGGAGCTGGCAGCGCGAGCCGGTGCTGGCGATCACGGCGGATGTGGAGGCGGGGAGCGGCGCCAAGCCCTGATTCGGGGTGCCTCTTCCATGACAGCTGACAGGCACTATGTCTTGCCCGACAAGGCGAAGCAGGTCGAGGCCCTCCTGCGCCAGCGCCAGCAGGAGGGCATCTACGATCGGGTAACGGACGCCGAACAGCTGGCGCAGCAGCTCACCGACGACGTCCAGCGCATCGGCCCTGACCGCCACATGATGGTCGGGTTCAGCGCCGACCCGCTCCCTCCTGACAGCAAGGGCGGGCCGCGGCCGGAGACGCAGGCGGACTGGGAGCGGCGCAACAACTTCGTGATGCGCCAGATCACCTACGTCATGGCGAACCCCGTCGACAAGGTCGAGCACCTGGACGGCAACATCGGCTACCTGAAGATCTCCGGTTTCCCGCCACCCTTCATCTCGGGCCGCAGGTTCGCCGCTGCCATGGATGAGCTTGCCGGCACCGATGGCCTGATCATGGACCTGCGCGGGCACCGCGGCGGCAATCCGGAAGGCGTGGCCTTGCTCATCAGCTATTTCGTGGACCAGCGTACCCGCCTCAACGACATCTGGGATCGCAGCACCGGCACCAGCCAGCAGCACTGGAGCGTCGACAAGCTCGATGGAAAGCGCTATGGCAGCAAGCAGCCGGTCCTGATTCTGGTCGACCCCGACACCAAGTCGGCAGGCGAAGAGTTCGTCTACACGATGCAGGCGCTCAAGCGCGGCACGGTAATCGGCGAGCATTTCCTTGCCTTCATTCCCAGCAGGCGCGCCATCAACCCGATCACCGGGTCCAACTGGGAGGGCGCGGGCGTGATTCCGGACATTGCGGCGGCGCCGGACAAGGCGCTCGGGGTGGCCGAGGACCTGCTGCGGCGCCGGCTCGAGGAGGGCGGCGCGCTGGCCGCCGCGGGGCAGTAAGCTCGCCGGCCAGCGCGCTCGGGCCCGCGGCGGATTACGCGGCCGCGACCCGGAAGGCGGTCACGACACCGGCCGCAAACGGAATGGCGCAGATCGCCGCCACGCCGATCAGCATCGGCGCAGCCCAGGAACGGCGCGCATAGCTTTCGCCGTGGTGGTCGTCGACATGCTTGATCTGCTGGTAGGCCGACCCCGCACCCCAGGCGCCGAACAATGCCAGCGAGGCCCACCAGGGCACGGAGAGATCGTCGCGGCCAAGCAGGGCGCCGGCGGCGCCGGCGGCGTAACTGGCGATGGCAATCAGGAGCATGCCGGCGAACCAGTAGCGCGCTTGCCTGGCCTTGTCCGGCTGTCCGAGCCGCTCCCAGTTGCGCATGTGGAGCCAGGCGCCGAAGGCCGGTGTGAAGACCAGGCTCCACAGTGCGGCGGCGGTCGGGTTCCATAACGCGATCGCCTGGTTATCGGTGATGGGGATGCTGTCTGCCGTTTTGTCCATGCCTGCCTCCATTGGGTTTTCATGTGGAAACAGCATAGTTGGTCATCACAGCAGCGCTCTTGACATGCGGCAGCAAGGCATCACGCCACCTGCAGCCGCTTGCGCTGCAACGACATCCTACTCGGCCTTGAAGCCGCGCCCCGTCGCCGCCCAGTAGATGCCGCCATACAGGTGGTGCAGGAACACCGGGTCGCGGTAGGTGGCCTGCATGTGCCCCAGCGCCGTGTAGAATGCGCTCCCGCCATCGTAGGCCTGGTACCAGCTGATCGGGTGGAAGGCGCCCATGCCCTTGCTCTTGCCGGTTTCGGGTTTGTAGGTGGACTCGTCGACGCTCAAGAGGTAATTCAGCTTGCCGGAAGTCGGCGGACCGAACTCATACCATTCCTCGGTGAACAGGGTGCGCGGCGCGAAGCGCTCCATGCCGGGGAAGTTGCGGTCGCGGACCTGCAGCACCGCGGTCTGCACCGCCGGGTGCACGTGGAACATGTGGCCGACCATCTTGGTGTACCACGGCCAGCCGTATTCGGTGTCCGAGGCGCTGTGCACGCCCACGAAGCCGCCGCCCTTGCGGATGTAGCGCTCGAAGGCGGCCTGCTGCTTGTCGTCGAGCACGTCGCCGGTGGTCAAGAGGAAGACGACGGCCTGGTACTTGGACAGTTCGGCGTCGTTCATCACGCGTCCCGCGTCGGCAGTCCAGAAGACCTTGAAGTCGTGCAGCCTGCCCAGTTCCTCCACGGCGCTGACGCCCGCGTGCACGGCGTCATGGTGCCAGCCTGCGGTCTTGGTGAACACGAGGACGTTGAATTGTTCGGCCTGGGCTGGCGAGGCAGCCAGCAGGGAAGCGCACAGCAATGCCGGCGCCATGAAAGAAAATTTCATTTTTGTCTCGATTATGAATTATTATTCCACCGCAACAATGGCAGTGAGCGGATGCCTGAAGGCAAGGGCAATAATAGTTCAATAATCGAACTTAATGTGCGGGGCCGAACACGCGTGGCCGGCCCGACCAGGTAAGACGGGTATGCTGGACCACTTCGCTCCAGCTGTCCCCGATCCTGGTGAACTCCACCTGGTAGGGACGCGGGCCGGCGAGTCCGCCGCGCTCGTAGCGTACCAGCACCGTATCCGGCCGCACTTCGGCCCAGACCAGCCGCGCATGGAAGGTGCCGGGCTTGCGCACGCAAGCCTCGCTGAACGGCCCGCCGACGTCGGCCATGCCATCCTCGCGGCGCACCAGCAGCTCGCGCACCGCGTCCGGCAATTCGGCCATGGTGGTCGGGTAGGTGGGTTCAGCGGCGCGGCCATCGATCCCCGCCAGCAGGAAGGCTAGGAAGGCCAGGGAGGCAAGGGAGGCTAACGGGCGTCGGAGCATGCGCATGTCGGGTCGTCGTGGATGGCTCCGGCCCAGTCTAGCAGCGTATGGACGGCCTGTCTGTACATACCACGGGCGCGTTGTTTCTTTGAGCTTTTCCATGTTAGATTCCTCCGCGGCAAGCACGGCGCCCGGCGCCGTCGACCGACACCACAACGACCAAGGATACGAGACCAAGATGCCATCCCTCCGCCAGCGCAGTTTGCGCGCCGCCATCGCCGCCCTGTTCATCCCCGCCGCCATCGCGGCGGCAAGCCTGCCGAGCGCCGCGCTGGCCGCGCCCGCGGCCAAGGCTGCCAGCGCCAAGCCGAACAAGGCCTTCGATACCTGGGCCGACAAGTTTGCCGAAGACTGGGTGCGCCTGAACCCGCAGATGGCCACGTCCACCCAGTACTTCAGCGGCGCCGCGCAGGCGAAGCTGGACCGCGAGCTGACGCCGATGACGAAAGCCCACCGCCAGAAGATGCAGGCGCTGGCCAGGACCGGCCTGGCGCGCCTGGACAAGTGGATGGCCGGCCCGCTCGACGAAAACCAGCGCATCTCGGCCGCGGTCATGCGCTGGTCGCTGCAGAACGTGATCGCCAACGAGCCCTACGAGGACCATGCCTTCGTGTTCTCGCAGTTCAGCGGCGTCCAGGTCGGCCTGGTCAACTTCATGAACACCACCCATCCGCTGCGCAACCCGCAGGACCTCGACAGCTACCTGGCGCGCCTGGAGCAGGTCGGCACCCGCATGGACGAAGCGCTGGCGCGTGCCCGCGAGGCCGCCGCCAAGTCCCTGATCCCGCCGCGCTTCATCCTCGAGCGCGCGCAATTCCAGGTCGACAGCTTCCTCAAGCCGGCGGCGAACGAGAACGTCCTGGTCACCTCGCTGGCCCAGCGCACCGAGAAGATCGAAGGCCTGAACCCGGACGTGCGCAACGCCGCACTGGCGCGCGCCGCCCGCATCGTGGACGAGCGCATCCGCCCGGCCTACAAACGGGTGCAGGAATTCATGGCCGAGATCCACCCGCGCACCGGTGACGTGGCCGGCATCTCGCGCCTGCCGAACGGCGCCGCGGCCTATGCGCGCGCGGTCGAGAACTTCACCAGCACCAAGCTGTCGCCGAACGAGATCCACGAGATCGGCCTGCGCGAAGTGGCGCGCATCGAAGGCGAGATGGATCGCCACTTGCGCTCGCTCGGCCTCCTTGAAGGCAACATCGAAACCCGCATGAAGCAGCTCGATGCGCGCTTCCAGCCGAAGGGAGAAGGCGACCCGCGCCCGGCCATCATCGCCAGCTACGGCGAGATGGTGAAGGACGCCGAGCGCCGCAGCGCCCCGCTGTTCAACCTGAAGCCGCGCGCGCCGGTCGAGGTGCGCCGCGTGCCGCCGCTGACCGAACCCTCGGCCGCCGCCCACTACACGCTGCCGGCGCCGGACGGCACCCGTCCGGGCATCTTCTGGGTGCCGCTGCGCGGGCCCAGCTTCGACATGATCCGCATGCGCAGCCTGGCCTACCACGAGGCGGTGCCGGGCCACCACTTCCAGTTGGCGATCCAGCAGGAACTGACCGGCATCCCGAAATTCCGCAGCCAGCGCATCTTCAGCGGCGGCAGCGCCCATGCCGAGGGCTGGGCGCTGTACACCGAACGCCTGGCGGTGGAGCAGGGCTGGTACGAAGGCGACGTGCCGGGCCTGCTCGGGGCGCTCGGTTCGGAGCTGTTCCGCGCCCGCCGCCTGGTGGTCGACACCGGCCTGCACTCGAAGGGCTGGACCCGCCAGCAGGCGATCGACTACGGTATCGGCGCCCAGGAAGTCGAGCGCTACGTCGTCTGGCCGGGCCAGGCGAATGCCTACATGATCGGCATGCTGCGCATCATCGAGCTGCGCGAGAAGGCGAAGAAGGAACTGGGCGACAAGTTCTCGCTCCCGGGCTTCCACGACCTGGTGCTGGGCGCGGGCTCGGTGCCGCTCGACGTGCTGGGCGAGCTGGTGGACGGCTGGATCGCCAAGCAGATGAAGGCGTGACGGGGCCGTGAAGTCGACGCTGGCCATGCTTGCGCTGTCGGCGCTGTCCTGTGCGAGCGCAGCCGCTCCCCTGTCCGCACCCCAGGCCGAGGCGCTGACGCGGCAGCTAGCGGCCATCGTCGACGACCCCGCCATCTCGCTGCCCGGCCTGGCGGTGGTGGCGGTCCGTGGCGGCGAGATCGTCTACAGCCGCCAGTTCGGCTACAAGCGCCTGGCCAGCCCTGGCCTGCCTGCGCAGCCGATGGATGCCGATACGATGTTCCGCATCGCCTCGGTGTCCAAGCTGGTGACCGCGCTGGGCGCCATGAAGCTGGTGGAGCAGGGCAGGGTGGCGCTGGACCAGGACGTCAGCGCCTGGCTCGGCTACCGGTTGCGCAATCCGCAGTTCCCGGACCAGCCGATCACCCTGCGCATGCTGCTCACGCACACCTCCTCGCTGCGCGACGAGGGCGGCTTCAAGTTCGACCCCGCGGTCGACCTGAAGGAGGTCTTGCAGCCGGGCGGACGCCTGCACGGCAAGGGCGCCATGTGGTCCAGCACCCATGCGCCGGGGCGCTTCTTCGAATACGTCAACTTCAATTCCGGCATCATCGCCACCATCATGGAGCGCGCCGGCGGCGAGCGCTTCGACCGCCTGATGCGGCGCCTGGTGTTCGATCCGATGGGTCTGAAGGCCGGCTTCTACCTGGCCGACTTCGCGCCAGCCAGGATCGAGGATGCGGCGACGCTGTACCGCCGCCGCGAGAAGGACGGCGACGAACGCTGGGACCCGCAAGGCCCGTGGATCGCGCAGTCCGACGATTTCCACGTCAAGGCGCCGCTTGCGCCCCCTAGGCTGGAGCACTACGTCGTGGGCACCAACGGCACCCTGTTCGGCCCGCAGGGCAGCCTGCGCATCTCGGCCGGCGAGTTG
Organism: Massilia sp. LC238; assembly: GCF_000735635.1. Lineage (NCBI taxonomy): Bacteria > Pseudomonadati > Pseudomonadota > Betaproteobacteria > Burkholderiales > Oxalobacteraceae > Massilia > Massilia sp. LC238. The sequence continues at coordinate 35,324 of NZ_JNNN01000025.1, forward strand.
GCGCAGCTCATGCTGATGCTGATGAACGGGGGGTACCATCAGGGCCGGCAGATACTGAAGCCGGAAACGGTGTCCGCAATGCTGGCGCGCCAATGGACCCTGCGGCCGGGCAGCGGCAACGGCGACAGCGACAACTTCCGCGGCCTGTACCACGCCTGGGGCCTGGGCAACCAGCATTTTACGGACACCAGCATCGTAGCGGACGGCCGGGCCAGCGGCGACCGCCTGGTGGAAGGCGGCGGCTTCACCGGCGTCGGCCACCTGGGCTGGTCCTGGGGCCTGAACGCCTTGTTCGTGTTCGATCCGACAACGAAGAACGGCATGATCTACGTGGCCAGCGGCGTGGGCGACGACCCCGACCGCCACCCCGGACGCTTCTCGTCCGAGGCGCGCTTCCAGGAGCGCATCACGGACGCCCTGTACCGCGGCGCGATCGCCGCACCGAAGGAAGGAGCACCGTAGTGCCCGACTGGCTGCGCGCGCTTGCACAAGCCTTGTTCTGGGTGGTGGCCGACCGGCGTTTCGCGCATCGCTGGGAACACCCTCGCGATGTTGCGCGACACCGCAAACGGCAGGCTCCCTCCGGTCTGGGAGTAAGCGCCCGGCAATCGTTGCCACGGTTCTGCTTTCCCTCTACACTGCTCGCGCACACGCTGTCTTTCACGACCTTCTTTCGCAGGAGCGCAGCATGGAAACACAAGAAATCTACCGCGGCCGACTCATCGACCACATCCAGCTCGTGGTCAGGGACCTGCCCGCATCGCGCAGGTTCTACGGCGCCGTGTTCGAGGTGCTGGGCATTCCGCTGGGCGGCGCGGGCGACGATTATTTCTGGGCCGACGAACTCTTCATCTCCAGCCGCGACAGCGCGGCCGCCCAAGGCGTGCTCACCGGTCGCCACCACCTGGCCTTCCAGGCGCGCGACCGCAAGATGGTCAATGCCTTCTATTTCGCGGCCCTGGCCGCCGGCGGCAGGGACAACGGCCGCCCCGGCGAGCGCGCCTACCACCCGGGCTACTACGGCGCCTTCGTGCTGGACCCGGACGGCAACAACATCGAAGCCGTCTACCACGGCGAGGCCAAGCAAAGCGCGCCCTACGTGCGCGTGAGCTTCTGACACGGCGGCGCAGCCTGCGGTGGAAACCGCTATACTGCGCCGACCATGCGCATCCAGATTTTCTCCGACCTGCACCTCGAACGCTACGCCGGTTTCAATCCGCAGATCCACGCCGACACCGACGTCGTCGTGTTGGCGGGCGACATCGGCTCCTACCAGGCCGGGTCGCGCCTGACCGACGCCGATTTCGGGCTCGAACGCTTCTCGCCGCTGCGCCCCGGCGCCAATGGCGCGCGCGTCCTGTACATCCCCGGCAACCACGAATTCGATGGCCTCGACTACGACGAAGCCTACGCGCGCCTGCGCGCCAGCTGCGCGCGCCTCGGCATCGAATGGCTGGACCGCGAAACGCTCGTCATCGGGAATATCCGCTTCATCGGCACCACCCTGTGGAGCGACTTCGACGCGCTGGCGCTGCGCGAGCAGGAGCTGAGCAAGCAGCTGCAAAAACGCGAAAAGGCCTTCCGCGCCGCCAACTGGTACCTGTCGAAGAACACCACCCTGAAGAACGGCGAGAAGGTGCTGGCCGAGGGCATCCGCGAGCTGGCGCTGGACTGCCAGGACTGGCTGCGCGGGGCGCTGGCGGCGCCCTTCGAGGGCAGCACGGTGGTGGTGACCCATTTCGCGCCCAGCCTGCAAAGCGCCGATCCGCGCTACGGCCTCACGCCCGGCACCGCGGGCTTCTGCAATGCGCTCGACGGCTTGTTCCCCCAGGCCGACATCTGGATCCACGGCCACCTGCACTGCGCCAACGACTACGTGGTCAGCGGCGTCGATGCCGGCCGGCCCTGGTCCTGCCGCGTGGTGGCCAACCCGCTCGGCTACCTCAGCAAGGGCGAGCAGGAAGCCTTCCGCCCGGACCTGGTGATCGAGATTTAACTGCGGTGGGCGGCGGCGCAGGACACCACGCCAGCCAACAAGAGCACCAGCGCCGCCGCCTCCAGGCCGCTGGGCCAGCGCGCCTCCCACAGGAAGCCGTAGAGCGAGGCGAACACGGTCTCGAACACGATCATCTGGCCCATCAGCGCCATCGGCAGGGCGCGGCTGGCGTAGTTCCACAAGGCGTTGCCGATCACGGAACAGAAGATCCCGACCGCCGTCACCACCCCGATGAACTGCAGCCATTCGCTGCCCGTGTGCGCGGCGCCGCCGGGCGGGAAGGCCGGCAGCGCCAGCAGCAGGGCCTGGGCGCCGGTCATCACCCCCACCAGCTGGCTCCATTCGTTGGCCGAAATGCCCTCGAGGCGCGCCAGCCAGCGCCGGTTGACGACCGCATAGAAGGTCCACGACAGCAGCGCGCCGATCGCCGACAAGAGGCCGATGCCCGAGCCGCCGTCCAGGGAAGACAAGGAATCCCAGCTGATGCAGGCCAGGCCTGCCCCGCCCAGCAGCAGGGAGGGGACCAGGCGCCGCAAGGACACCGCGCCGTGCTCGCGCGCGCCCGCCAGGGTCACGGTGATCGGCAGCAGCCCGATCACGATCGAGGTCATGGCCACGCCACCCAATTGGACGGCCTGGGCCAGGAACAGGTAGTACACGATGTTGCCCGCCAGGCTGAGCCAGGCCAGGCCGCGCCAGTCGGCCCGGGTCAGGCGCTGCCTGAGCCGCGGCCAGGCGCGGGCGACGAGGATGGCGGCGACGATGCCGTAGGCGAGGTAGCGGCCCGCCGACAGCTGCAGGGCCGAGAAGCCCGGCACCAGTTCCGGGGCCAGGAACACCAGGCCCCAGAAGGCGCCCGCGGTGATGCCGGCGCCGATGCTGAGCTGGGTAGTGTGGGATGTAGCGTGAATCTGCGAAAGCATGGACGATCTCCTTGGGAAGGGAGATTGTCGGCCGGATACCCGCGGCGCGCTTGACCCTGGCTACTGCTGGTTTGACAGATTCTCGCGATACGCGCGCCGGTAGGCCGCGGGCGTGGTGTCCATCGCCCTGCGCATGGCACGGGTCAGCGCGCTCTGCTCGGAAAAGCCCGCTGCCAGCGCGATTTCGGCCACCGGGCGCGCCGTCGCACGCAGCCATTCGCAGGCATGGCGCAGGCGGCAGTCCAGCAGCCAGTCGTGGGGCGTGCTGTCGCGCTCTTCGCGAAACAGCGCATGCAGGCGGCTGACGCTCAGGCTGCAGGCGCGCGCCATGGCCTCGGTGGTCCACGGCAGGCCGGGTTCGGCCTCGATGCGGGCGAGCAGGGCGGCCAGGCGCGAGCTTGGCGCGGGCGCCCCCAGCACCAGGGTGTCGAGCAGCAGCGGGGTCCAGCCGGCCAGCACGGAAGGCGCGGGCGGGGCGGTGGCGGCCATGATGCCCATGAATTCGACCAGCTTGCGCGCTGCGGGACCGATGGCGCCGAAGGGCTGCTCGAGCAGGCGCTGCCAGGGTCCTTGCGCGAAGGTATCCGGTCCCAGGTCGACGATCAGCGACCGGTTGGCCACCGGGCTGCACTGCGAGTGCCAGGCGCCGGGCGCCACCACCGCCACGCGCAGCGGATCGAGCCTGGCCTGGCGGCCTTCGATTTCCAGGGCGACTTCGCCGCTCACGGGCAGCACCAGCTGGCCGAACTCGTGGCGGTCCGAGCTGCGCGCGGCGCCATAGCTGCGTAGATGCAGGTCGAGCAGGGCAGCGGCCATGGCGGTGTCGCTAGCCCATCGGGCTGCAGACGTCGGTGCCGGCCGCCAGCGCCTTGAGCTTGGCCGGGTCGAGCAGGGTGACTTCGCGCTTGTCGACCTGCAGCCAGCCCTGCTTCTTGAAGCGCGACAGCAGGCGGCTGATGCTTTCGATGGTGAGCCCGAGGTAGTTGCCGATGTCTTCGCGCGACATGCGCAGCTGGAAGCTGTGCGGCGAATAGCCGCGCGCCGCGTAGCGTGCCGACAGGTTGACCAGGAAGACGGCGAAACGCTGCTCCGCCCGCATATTGCCGAGCAGCAGCATGACGTTCTGTTCGCGCGTGATCTCCTGGCTCATGATGCGGTGGAAGTGGCGCAGCAGGGCCGGCACGTGGCCGAACAGCTCTTCCAGGCGCGAGAACGGGATCTCGCACACCTCGCTGTCCTCGAGGGCCACGGCGTCGCAGTGGTGGGTGCCGCTGATGGCGTCCATGCCCAGCAGTTCGCCGGCCATCTGGAAGCCGGTGATCTGGGCTTCGCCGGCGGCGTTGACCTGATAGGTCTTGAAATGGCCGAAGCGCACCGCGTACAGGTTCCGGAAGGGCTCGCCCATGGCGTAGAGGCGCTCGTCGCGCGCGAGCCGGCGGCGGCGGCCGATGATCTGGTCGAGGCGATTGATGTCGGCATCCTCGAGGCCCATCGGCAGGCACAGCTGGTGCATGCTGCACGCGCTGCAGCTGGCCTTGAGGGCCTGGATGACCTTCGCTTCGCCCGGGAGCGAGATGGGTTGGTTCATGGCAGGGAAACGAAAATGCGGACGCGGCCATTATAGACAAAGGCCGCGTCCGCGGGTTTCATTTCTAAAATACAAGCCCGATTACAGGTGATGCCGGTGTTCCGCCTTCATCCTGTAGTACTCCTGGCGGCCCTTGGCGCGCACGGTCGCGGCGATCTCGGCGGCTTCCTGGGCCGCCTGGTTCACGGTCGCGAAGGCGTCGGCGTTCCCCTTGAGCGCTTCCACGGCCTGCTGCGATTGCGCCGTGCCCGCCAGCGCCAGCCCGAAGGTGGCCGACACCGCCAGCTCGGCGGCCAGGGTGTCGAGGCTCGGCGCCACCACGTCCTGCAGCGCCTTGGCCGCCTGCAGCTCGGCGCTGGCCTGGGGCGCCGCCAGCGTACGCGCCAGGTCCATGTCGCCGGCGACCCGCGCCAGGAAATCGAGCGCCGCGCGGCTGCCGGAGCGGTTGGCCAGGTCGCCGAGGCGCAGCAGGGCCGTGTTCCTGGCATTGAACACGGCACGGCCGGCGCGCGCACTTTCGACGAAGTCGATCATCGGCTGGACCGCGATCTCGCTGCCGATGTAGCCGAGGGTGGCCACGATCTGGGTCAGGAACTCCTCGTGCTTCTCCGGCTCGTTCACCAGCCAGTCCAGCAGCAGGCGGGCGTCCTTCTCGCCGTACTGCGAGGCCAGCTCCCATGGCACGCCCTCGATCCAGTGCTGGGAGACGAAGTCGCGCACGTCGGCTGGCAGCGCCAGGCCGCCCGCACCGCAGGAGCAGCCGCCGGCGGCCATCACCTTGCCGCTGATGCTGAGCGGGCCCGAAAGGAAGGCCGAGGACTCGGCCGCGTTGACCACGTTGTGGTCGGCGCCGACGGACGGGTACATGACCGCGCGCGGGTCGTCGGTACGGTGGGGCAGGCCGCAGTTGTGGCCGTACTCGTGCACCCAGATCAGGCCTTCCTGGTTGGCGGTGAAGCGCACCGCGGCCACGTTGACCGAGGCGCTGCCGACCGGGGCGCAGCCGATGATGCCGTCGCCGGGCCCGCCGCACCAGCGGATGGCCTGCACGATCTTGACCCCGCTGCCGGCGGTCAGGAGGGCATTCAGGTCGCTTGAGGTCTGGATGGTGCCGGGAATGTTCGCCGGCAGCAGCCGGACAGCGCCGTTGCGCACGAAACGGACCGGGGTCGCGACATCCGGCCCGCTGTCGTCGTTCTGGAGGATCGTGCCCATGTCGGCCAGGATCCGGTCGGCCTCGGCTTCGCTCAGGGCCACGCTACTGTGGCGGTGCACCGTGACCGAGACCGTGCGCAGGCTAGGGGGCGCCGAGGGCGGGTTGACGACCAGGTAGTCGACGTAGAGCGAAATGTCGGCGCTCCACTCGATGTTGACCCAGATGTCGACGCCGTTGAAGCGCGGGGCGACGTTGTGCAGGGTGTAGCGGGCCGCGCCGATGAACTTGCCGGCGGGCGGTCCGCCCGGCACGCCTTCGCCGATGGCCACGAAGACCTGCGAGCCGGGCTGGATCAGGTCCCAGTTGAGCCGCAGCAGCCATTCGCCGCGGCGCATGCCCCAGTCGTGGCAGTAGGTAAATCCGGTCCCCTGCAGCGCGGGCTGCACGCCTTCCGTGCCGACGCTCGCTTCGGCGACGGCCCAGGGGCCTTCGGTGCTTGATGAATCCGCGCGCTCCTGCGTTCCGGGATCGAGGAGCAGTGCTGCGTCCTGGTCGAGACGATCATTTGGTGCCATGGGAATCTCCTGGTGCGCTTCAAGGGTTGATGACCAGGTAATCGGCGTAGAGCGAGATGTCGCTGCTCCACGCGATGTCGACCCAGATGTCGACGCCGTTCCAGCGTGAGGCGACGTTGTGCAGGGTGTAGCGGGCGGCGCCGATGAACTTGCCGGCGGACGGGCCGCCCGGCACGCCTTCGCCGATCGCCACCAGGACCCGGGAGGGGGCTGGATGACATCCCAGTTCAGGCGCAGCACCCACTGGCCGCGCCGCGCGCCCCAGTCGTGACGATAGGTGAAACCGGTGCCGCTCAGTTCGGGCTCGGGCTGGCCGGCCCGGGCCGGCGCGGTCCCGAACAGTTGCCGGACCGCGGCCGCATCGGCCTGCTGGCGCAGTTCGCGGAAGCTGGCCGGCATGGCCGAGGAAGTGACCAGCACCTCCGCTTCCCCGGCACGCGCCGCGATCCGCGTTGCCGCCGCGTGGTTCTGATGAGTAGTCATGACCATCTCCTTTCACATCGACGATCGATGGATGGCCCGTTCCACCGCGTGGCGAGGGCGGAGGCCGGGCCGCCGGATCGCGAGTCCGCATGCATGCTGGATACACAGGATTCCGGCTGCCGCCGGGCTCGAATCGTCAGCCAATATAGACGAGTGGATTGGGTCGGCAGGATCGATCTGATGGGTCATTAATATGGATCAGTGACCCCGAGTTTTCTGTGGAAGTGAAAGGTTTCGACGCCGAAAGCAGACCCGGTCTTGCGCATGCATAAAAAGCGACTCGCATGCCGCCGAAGCCAGGTTTTGGCGTATCAAATCGACATCGCCAAGCGTGCGCACCCCTCCCGCATGCTAGATTCTGAACACTAGAGCCTTTAAACGATGAATGTACATTGGCGGACATGGACGACATCGCGCACTTACCCTGTCTTAGCGGCTGGAACCTGCCATGGTCGGTGCGGTCGAACGAATTCTGCTCAAGCATTCCTCCAACAATGCTGCTGTCGCACCGTATTCGTATCGAAGCGACATCCGAACAGCGCGATTACTTCGCGCGGGCGGCTGGCACCGCACGCCGTGTCTGGAATTTCGCCCTGGCCGAGTGTCAGCGAATGGTTTCCTGTGGCCAGCGACCCGATGTAGTGGTTCTGAAAAAGCAGTTTAACGCGATAAAGTATACTCACTCGGACTGGCTCGACAGCGAAGGAAAACCGTGGTTGCGAACCATCCACCGTGATGCCCACGCGCAGCCTTTCGCAAACCTCGGCAGTGCGTGGGGCCGCTACTTCAGCGCCCTTAAAGCGGGCAAGCCGGCACATCCTCCTGCATTTAAGAGGAAGGGCCGTTGCCGCGACAGTTTCTACGTTGCCAACGACAGGCTACGTCTAGAGGGTAAAAGCGCGATCCTGCCGAAAGTGGGACGAGCTCTTCTCGCGGAGGCGCTACGTCTTCCTGGAAAAATCATGGGGGCGAGTGTGTCGCGCGAGGCCAACCACTGGTTTCTCGCTGTACAGGTCGATGTATTCGATGACGCTGCCCTGCTTCCTCGGAGTGCTGATAGCATCGTTGGCGTCGACTTAGGAATAACAGTCGCCGCGACCTTGAGTAGCGGTGAGAAGCTTGCTGCCCCACTACCCTTAAGCGCGGAGCTGCGGCGCATGCGCATCCGCAGTCGGCGTCAGTCTCGCAAACTGCAAGCTGCCAAGGCCGGGGCAGAGATAGCAGGCGAGATTCCGAAAGGCACCCGGCTTACCTTCTCTCAGAATCGAAAAAAAGGGGCGCATGCGCTGGCGTGCCTTCATACGCGTATCGCCCGCGTGCGCAGCGATTTCCTCCATAAGCTGACGACTCGCCTGTGCCGCGAAAACCAAGCGGTGGCAATCGAAGACTTATGCGTAAAGGGAATGATGGCTAACAGCCGGATGGCGCGAGCTATTTCCGACATCGGTTTCTACGAGTTCCGGCGCCAGTTGCAGTACAAGGCGCTGCGTTATGGCACAACGATCGTGGTGGCCGATCGCTGGTATCCGTCGAGTAAGCTGTGCTCGCATTGCGGGGCAAAGAATTCTTTGCTGGGTCTGGGAGAACTGAGTTGGACCTGTATTTGTGGTGCTTACCACGACCGTGACGTCAACGCGGCCGTCAACTTACACCGGCTCGCCACCGGCGCCCTTGCGGCGGCAATGGCGCTACCCGTGGCGAGTCAGGCGGTGACGCCGGGCACTGCTGCCGGAAGGCTTCCGGCGGAAGGCGGGAAAGTGACGCCTGTTAGAAACGAATACGGTCGGCAAGACGGTTCGGGGCAGGAAGAGGACGGTGCAAACGTTTGCACACCTTCTTGATAGCAGTACGACGAGCAAAAGGGGCCCGCATGTTCGGTTTGTCCGCTTTGGATCTGGCGCGCGTGCAGTTCGCGTTCACGATGTCCTTCCACATCCTGTTCCCGGCGATGACGATTGGCATGGCCAGCTACCTGGCCGTGCTCGAGCTGTGCTGGCTGCGCACGAAGCGCCAGGTCTACGTCGACCTCTACCACTACTGGCTCAAGATCTTCGCCGTCTGCTTCGGCATGGGGGTGGTGTCGGGCATCGTGATGGCCTACCAGATCGGCACCAACTGGAGCTACCTGTCCGAGTTCGCCGGCAGCATCATGGGGCCGATCCTGTCCTACGAGGTGCTGACCGCCTTCTTCCTCGAGGCCGGCTTCCTGGGCGTGATGCTGTTCGGCTGGACCCGGGTCGGGCCGGGCCTGCACTTCGGGGCCACCTGCGCGGTCGCGGTCGGCACCCTGATCTCGGCCACCTGGATCCTGGCCGCCAACAGCTGGATGCAGACCCCGCAGGGCTATGCCATCGAGGGCGGCCGCATGGTCCCGGCCGACTGGCTGGCGATCGTCTTCAACCCGTCCTTCCCGTACCGGCTGCTGCACATGGTGATCGCCGCCTATCTCACCACGGCCCTGATCGTCGGCGCCACCGGAGCCTGGCAGCTGCTCAAGGGCCGCGACAACCCGGCGGTGCGCAAGATGTTGTCGATGGCGATGTGGATGATCCTGCTGGTGGCGCCGATCCAGGCGGTGGTGGGCGACTTCCATGGCCTGAACACCCTGAAGCACCAGCCGGCCAAGCTGGCGGCCATGGAAGGGCACTGGCAGAACGAAGGCGACAAGGCGGTCCCGCTGCTGCTGTTCGGCGTGCCCGACATGGAAGAGGAACGCACCAAGTACGCGGTCGGCATCCCGCACCTGGGCAGCCTGATCCTCACCCATTCCTGGAACGGCCAGTTCCCCGGACTCAAGGATTTCCCGCGCGACGAGCGGCCGAACTCGCTGATCGTGTTCTGGAGCTTTCGCCTGATGGTGGGCCTGGGCCTGCTCATGATCGCGCTCGGCGCCTGGAGCCTGTGGCTGCGGCGCAAGCGGGGAGGGGAGCCGCGCTTGTGGCACAACCGCCCCTTCCTGCGCTTCGCCGTCTGGATGGGACCGGCGGGCCTGGTCGCCATTCTGGCCGGCTGGACCACCACCGAAGTGGGGCGCCAGCCCTGGGTCGTGTATGGCGTGCTGCGCACCGCCGATGCGGTCTCCCCGCATGGAGCCGCCGAGCTCGGCCTGACCCTGGTCCTGTTCGTGGTGGCCTATATCTTCGTGTTCGGCACCGGCACCGTCTACCTGCTGCGCATGATGCGCAAGGGGCCGCAGCGCTTCGAGCTGCATACGCCGGCCCGGGGCGGCCCGGGCGAGGAACGCACGCCCAGCCGGCCGCTGTCGGCCGCCGACGTGCAGAACGACGACGACGAGGGCGAGGCCAGCCCGGATCGCCTCGGCCGCGACAAGGAGGAACCCGGTCATGGGCATTGACACCACCGTCATCTGGGCGATCATCATTTTCTTCGCCGTCTTCATGTACGTGCTGCTGGACGGCTTCGACCTGGGCATCGGCCTGCTGTTTCCCTTCAGCCCGAAAAAGCGCGACCGCGACACCATGATGAACACGGTGGCGCCGGTCTGGGACGGCAACGAGACCTGGCTGGTGCTGGGAGGCGAGGGGCTGCTGGCGGCCTTCCCGGTGGCCTATTCGATCATCCTGTCGGGGCTCTACCTGCCGCTGATCTTCATGCTGGTCGGCCTGGTGTTCCGCGGCGTGGCCTTCGAATTCCGCTTCAAGGCCAAGGAGCACGAGCGCCACCTGTGGGACAAGGCCTTCATCGGCGGCTCGGTGGTGGCCAGCTTCTTCCAGGGCGTCTCGCTGGGCGCTTTTCTCGACGGCATCGCGGTGTCGGGCCGGAGCTATGCTGGCGGGCCGCTCGACTGGATCGCACCTTTCCCGCTGCTGGCCGGGTTCGGGGTGATGATCGCCTACACCCTGCTGGGCGCCACCTGGCTGGTGATGAAGACCGAGGGCGAGCTGCAGGCGCGCATGATCCAGGTGGCTCGTCCCCTGGCCCTGATGCTGCTCGCGGCCATCTTCATCGTCAGCATCTGGACGCCCTGGCGCGACCCGGCGGTGGCGGCGCGCTGGTTCAGCTTCCCGAACATCGTGTTCCTGGCGCCGGTGCCGGTGCTGGTGGCGGTGTTCATCGTGCTGCTGTTGCGCTCGCTCAAGCGCGACCCGCATCGTGTGCCCTTCGTGGCGGCGCTGGCCCTGATCTTCCTCGGCTACAGCGGCATGGCGATCAGCATCTGGCCCCATATCGTGCCGCCCGCGATCTCGATCTGGGAAGCAGCTTCGCCGCCCAGCAGCCAGGGCTTCGCGCTGGTCGGCACCCTGTTCATCCTGCCCATCATCCTGATGTACACGGCCTGGTCGTACTGGGTGTTCCGGGGCAAGGTCAAGGCCGACGCGGGGTATCACTGATGGTGACCCGGCGCGAATGGCTGCGGCGCCTGGCCTGGCTGGCGGCACTCTGGCTCGGTGGCGTGTTTACCTTGTCGGCGGTAGCCTACGTGATCCGCACCCTCATGCATGCCCTGGGCATGCGTTGAGCATGATTTGATAGCACCGTGTCATCAACCGTGCGCGGCCTGCTGCGCTGGAGGGCTACACTGCTGGTGACCCTTTGCCAACAGGAGAGCAGCACGTGTCCCACCCTGACGCGCCGTCGATCAACCGTCCCGCCGATCCCGCCATCACCGTCGCCGTACCGCTACCGCTGTCGGGCGAGGACCAGGCGCGCGCCGATCTGTACGCGCTGCTGTCGCGCCTGCTGCTGGCGGCGCCGGACGGTGCGCTGCTGGACGCGCTGGCGCATGCCGACCCCATCCTTTCCGAAGGAGGCGATCCGGCCCTGGAACAGGCCTGGGAAGCCCTGAGCCTGGCCTCGGGCGTCATGGACCCGGATGCGGTGTCCGAGGAATTCGATGCGCTCTTCATCAGCGTCGGCACGCCGCCCGTCAATCCCTACGGCTCGCGCTACCTGGCCGGCTTCATGAACAACACCCCGCTGGCCGAGTTGCGCGCCGATCTGGCGCGCTTCGGCATAGGCCGGGTGCGCGGCGTCGGCGAGTTCGAAGACCACCTTGGCGCCCTGTGCGAGACGATGCGCGTCCTGATCACCGGCGCCCCCGGCATTGCGCGCCAGCCGCTCGCGCGGCAGCAGGCCTTCTTCGAGGTCCACATCGCGTCCTGGTACGAGCGCTGCCTGGCCGACATCGCATCAAGCGAGGGCGCCAATTATTACCGGCTGGTCGCGCGCCTGGCCGGCGCCTTCCTCGCCATCGAAGCCGAAGCCTTCGTGGTCGGGGAAGCGCTCAATGAATCAATGGTTTAACTGAAGCGAGGCACAGCATGGAACAGCATCCGCAGCTACTTGAACACGGACCGGACGGCAAGCCGGCCGCAGGCGCCGGGCACGATGTGCCGGACCCCAGCCGCCGCGGCTTCCTGAAGGCCGCGCCGCTGGGAGCGCTGGCCGTCGTGGCAGGCACCGCCGAGGCCGCCGATACGCCGGCACCCCAGCCCGCCGCGAAGCCGCAGGTCAAGCGCGGCTACCACGAAACCGAGCACATCCGTCGTTACTACGAGACCGCCGCCTACTGGTGAGCACAACGGGAGAACCAGCATGTCCCTCGTGAAGTCCGTCCGCGACAGCGGACTCAAACGGCGCCGCTTCCTGGTCGGCGCAGGTATCGCCGCCGGCGCCGGCGCCCTGGCCCGGCAGCTGCCGCTGAACGTGATCGAACCGGCCCGGGCCGACCAGGCGCCGGACGCCCCGGTGCCCACCGAGATCAAGCGCACCATCTGCAGCCACTGCTCGGTGGGCTGCTCGGTGGACGCGGTGGTGGCCAACGGCGTCTGGGTGCGCCAGGAAGCCGCCTTCGATTCGCCCATCAACATGGGAGCGCACTGCGCCAAGGGCGCCTCGGTGCGCGAGCACGCCTTCGGCGAGCACCGCCTGCGCTACCCGATGAAGCTGGTGAACGGCAAGTACGTGCGCATGTCCTGGGACCAGGCCATCAACGAGATCGGCGACAAGCTGATCGAGCTGCGCCAGAAATCCGGGCCGGACGCGCTGATGGTGATCGGTAGCTCCAAGCACAACAACGAACAGGCCTACCTGCTGCGCAAGTGGGTCTCGTTCTGGGGCTCGAACAACTGCGACCACCAGGCGCGCATCTGCCACTCGACCACGGTCGCGGGCGTGGCCCAGACCTTCGGCTACGGGGCGATGACCAATTCCTTCAACGACTTGCACCACAGCAAGGCGGTGATGTTCATCGGCTCCAACCCGGCCGAAGCCCACCCGATCTCGATGCTGCACTTCCTGCACGCCAAGGAGCTGGGCGCGAAGATGATCGTGATCGACCCGCGCTTCACCCGCACCGCGCGCTTCGCCCACCACTACGTGCGGGTGCGTCCCGGCACCGACATCCCGCTGGTGTGGGGCATCCTGTGGCACATCTTCCAGAACGGCTGGGAGGACAAGGAATACATCGCGGCCCGCACCTACGGCATGGAGGACGTGCGCAAGGAAGTCGCGAAATGGACCCCGGATAAAGTCTCCGACATTACCGGCGTGCCGGAAGCCTCGGTCAAGATGGCCGCCGAGATGCTGGCCAAGAACAAGCCTTCCTCGGTGGTCTGGTGCATGGGCATCACCCAGCACACGGTGGGCACCGCCAACGTGCGCGCGCTGTCGATCTTGCAGTTGGCGCTGGGTAACATCGGCGTCCCGGGCGGCGGCGCCAACATCTACCGCGGCCACGACAACGTGCAGGGCGCCACCGACGTCGGCCCCAACGGCGATTCGCTGCCGGGCTACTACGGCATCGCCGAGGGCGCCTGGAAGCACTTCGCGGGCGTCTGGGGCGTCGACTACGAATGGATCAAGTCGCGCTTCGGCTCCAAGGAGCTGATGGAAAAGCCGGGCATCACGGTGTCGCGCTGGTTCGACGCGGTCAACGAAGAGAACCAGTACATCGACCAGCCGAGCAACCTGCGCGCGGTGTTCTACTGGGGCCACGCGCCGAACAGCCAGACCCGCCTGCCGGACATGAAGGCGGCGATGCAGAAGCTCGACATGCTCGTGGTGATCGATCCCTACCCGAGCATGACCGCCTCGATGCACGGCCGCACCGACGGCGTCTACCTGCTGCCGGCCGCCTCGCAGTTCGAAACCTCGGGCTCGTGCACCGCCTCGAACCGCAGCATCCAGTGGCGCGAGCGCGTCATCCTGCCGCTATTCGAGTGCAAGAGCGACCACGAGATCATGTACCTGTTCGCCAAGAAGCTGGGCTTCCACAACGAACTGTGCAAGAACATCAAGGTGGTGCTCAACGAGCCGGTGGTGGAAGACATCCTGCGCGAGATCAACCGCTCCTGCTGGACCATCGGCTACACCGGCTGCTCGCCGGAGCGCCTGAAACTCCACATGGAGAACAAGCACACCTTCAACCCGACCACCCTGCGCGCCGACGACGGTCCCTGCAAGGGCGACTACTACGGCCTGCCGTGGCCGTGCTGGGGCACGCCGGAACTCAAGCACCCCGGCACGCCGATCCTGTACGACCTGAACAAGTCGGTGGCCGAGGGCGGCCTGCCGTTCCGCGCCAACTGGGGCGTCGAGCACAACGGCGAGTCGCTGCTGGCCGCCGACGGCTCGACCAACAAGGATAGCCAGCTCGACGTCGGATACCCCGAATTCGACCACGTGTTCCTGAAGAAGCTCGGCTGGTGGGCCGAACTCACCCCACAGGAACAGGCGATGGCCGAGGGCAAGAACTGGAAGACCGACAACTCGGGCGGCATCATCCGCGTCGTCATCGCCCACGGCTGCGCGCCTTTCGGCAATGCGCGGGCGCGCTGCAACGTGTGGAACTTCCCGGATCCGGTGCCGACCCACCGCGAGCCGCTCGCTTCGCCGCGGCGCGACCTGGTCGCCAAGTACCCGACCTACGACGACAAGGCCAACTTCTGGCGCCTGCCGACGCTGTTCAAGTCGGTGCAGGAGGTCGACTACTCGAAGGACTTCCCGCTGATCATGACCTCCGGCCGCCTGGTCGAGTACGAGGGCGGCGGCGAGGAAACCCGCTCGAATCCCTGGCTGGCCGAGCTGCAGCAGAACATGTTCGTCGAGATCAACCCGCGCGACGCAGCCCAGATCGCCGCCAAGGTCGGCGACTACGTCTGGGTCGAGACCCCGACCGGGGCACGCCTGAAGATGATGGCGATGGTCACCGAGCGGGTGCCGATCGGCCTGGTCTGGATGCCCTTCCACTTCGGCGGCTGGTGGATGGGCGAGGACCTCGAACGCCATTATCCGGAAGGCGGGGCGCCGACGGTGCGCGGCGAGGCCTGCAACACGGGCTGGACCTACGGCTACGACGCCGTGACGATGATGCAGGAAACCAAGGTATCGCAGTGCCGGGTCGTCAAGGCCTGAGGCGCAGCGCTTTCAACTGAGCAGAGCGGAGGAGAACGGCATGGCCGCGAGAATGAAATTTATCTGCGACACAGAGCGCTGCATCGACTGCAACGGCTGCGTGACCGCATGCAAGAACGAACACGAACTGGCCTGGGGCATCAACCGGCGCCGGGTGGTGACCATCAACGACGGCATCCCGGGCGAGCGCTCGGTGTCGGTGGCATGCATGCACTGCACCGACGCACCCTGCCTGGCGGTGTGCCCGACCAACTGCATCTACCACACCGAGGACGGCATCGTCCTGCACAGCAAGGACCAGTGCATCGGCTGCGGCTACTGCTACTACGCCTGTCCGTTCGGCGCGCCGCAGTTCCCGGAAACCGGCATGTTCAACCACCGCGGCAAGATGGACAAGTGCACCTTCTGCGCCGGCGGCCCGGAACCGGATACCTCCGAAGCCGAGTTCAAGAAGTACGGCCGCAACCGCATCGCCGAAGGCAAGTTGCCGGCCTGCGCCGAGCAGTGCGGCACCAAGGCCCTGCTGGGCGGCGAAGCGAACCAGATCGCCGACATCTACCGCCAGCGCGTCGAGACGCGCGGCTACGGCCCCGAGCTGTGGGGCTGGAAGATCGCCTACGGCCGGCCCAAGCGCGGCGGCGAGATCAAGGCCAAGGGCGACCTGCCGCGGGTGAACCAGCAGGTCGGCGACGTGCAGAACGACCCCGGGAGGATCGTGCAATGAACATGAACAAATTCCGCTACTGTGTCCTGGCGCTGCCGCTGCTGCTGTCCGGCTGCCTCGAGGTCGAGCAGTTCCCCGGCTGGCTGCACGGCGAATATGCCGGCAAGGAAGACCAGCGCCATTTCCAGCAACGCTTCCACAATGACCGGCTGGCCTGGTCGGCGACGGTCCAGAACCGTGCCATGAAGCAGAACGAATACAACCGGGCCAACCCCTGAGGAGCCGACCATGCACGCCATTTCCTCGCGCGCGTCGCTGTTGCTGACGCAGTTGCTGATTACTGGCCTGGTGCTGGCACTGCTGTCGACCGCCGCCTGGGCCGGCGTACCCAACAAGGACGCCAAGCCTGCCTACGCCGAGGAGCAGACCATGCTCCAGATCGAAGGCGATTCGGTGGTGAAGGAGCCGGGCCTGACCAACGCGGCCTCGGGCCGGGTCCACATGGACCGCCACTTCCTGGGCCAGTACGGCGCCACCGAGGCCAACGTCATCGTCCAGCGCGGCGGCAACACCTGGCGCCACCTGCGCAACGGCCCGCTCGCCAGCATCGCCGGCTTCATCCTGCTGGCCGTGCCGCTCCTGATCTTCGTGTTCTACAAGGCGGTCGGCGCCGCCAAGGAAGTGCCGCCGTCCGGGCGCCAGATCAAGCGCTTCACCAAATGGGAGCGCCAGGTGCACTGGGCCACGGCCTACAGCTTCATCGCCCTGGCGATCACCGGCATCATCATCATGTACGGCAAGAAGATCATGCTGCCGTGGATGGGACACGACCTGTTCTCCTGGTTCGCCATCATCTCCAAGTACCTGCACAACTTCGTCGGGCCGCTGTTCATCGTCTGCTCGGTGCTGATGTTCATCACCTTCCTGCGCCGTAACTTCTTCAACCGCAACGACTGGCAGTGGGTGAAGCAGGGCGGCGGGCTGGTGTCGCACAAGCATCCGCCGGCCGGCTTCTTCAACGCGGGCGAAAAGGCCTGGTTCTGGCTCGGCGTGACCCTGCTGGGCATCCTCATGTCGATCACCGGCCTGATCCTGGACTTCGTCACCTTCGGCCAGACCCGCTACGTGCTGCAGGTGGCGAACTACCTGCACATCGGCGGCGCCGCCCTGTACATCGCCGCCGCCATGGGCCACATCTACATCGGTACCTGGGGCACGCCGGGCGCCTACCAGGCCATGCGCGAAGGCCACGTCGACGAGAACTGGGCCGCCGCCCACCATTCGCTGTGGCTGGAGCAGGTCCGCAACGGCACGGCGACCGACCCGGCGCACCGTCAACATCCCGACGCCAGGCCGGGCCGCCCGAGCCCCCGTCCGGGCCCGGCCGCCTGAGGCACACCGAGGAACACCATGAAAGCATCCACCATCATCACCCACGGCGCGCTGGCCCTGCTTGCGGTGCTGGCCAGCGGCTGCGACCGCGGCCGCAACCCGAGCGCGGGCGGCATCGAACAGACCAAGTACCCGGGCCAGGTCACGGCCGGCGGACGCACCGCGGGCGCCATCATCGCCAGCACGGCCAAGCCGGTCACCGACGCCACCTATGCCGGCGGGCAACCGGGCACTGCGGGCGGTTCAGGCGGCAATACCGGCGGAGCGCAGCTCGGCGGCAGCACGAGCGAAACCGGCGGAGGGCCGGCCTCGGGTGTGGCGCCGTCATCCGGTCCACAGCCGGGAACGCAGACCCAGCCCGGCGACCACGGCAAACCGGCGGCGCCGGCGCCGGGCACGGTGGAGGCGCCGGCCGCCACCAACGCGGCCCCGCAGGGCCCCGCCGCGCCGGGAACATTGGGAGCCAAGCAATGAACATGAATACACCTCGCCGACTGCGCTGGGTGCTTGCCGGCCTGCTGGTCTGCAGCGCTTCCAGCTGGGCGGCCTTGAAGCCGCCGACTCCGGCCCAGCAGCAGGAAGCCGCCGCCAAGAAGGCCTCCGCGGATGCCAAGGCGGCCAAGGACAAGGAACTGCTTGCAGCGTCGATGGACGCGGTCAGCGCGCGCTGGCGTGCGCAAGCGCCGGCCAAGGGCTACAAGATCGTGCAGCCGACCACGGTCGCCGCGGCCCCCGTGGCCGCGGGACAGGGCCTGGCCCCGGGCGTGGCCGGCCCCGGCAGCATGGCGCCGGGCCAGGTCGCCAACCCGGTGCCGCCTGGCGCCGCCCCGCCCGGCGCGGCCCGTGCCGCCGCTGCGGCAGGCGTTGTGCCGCCGGGCGTCACGCCGCCCAACGCCGGCATGCCGGCGGCGGCGCCGGCGAATGCGGCGCCCGGCCCCGCCGCCGCCGCGCCCGCCACAGGCGCCGCGCCCTACAGTCCCCAGGCCCTGAACGCGGCCAACGTCCCGATCAAGAGCGAAAAGCTGGGTACCGCGGCGCCGAGCGAGGACGTCAAGGCCAGGCAGACCCGGTCCGTGCCCAAGGGCGCGGCACCGGCGGTGGAGAAGGAACACAGCCCCAAGACGGCGAACAAGCAATGAAGATGGGAAGCATGCCAATCGCGGTGATCATGCAGCGCCGCGCCGTGCAGCACCGCTGGGCCGACGAGGCCTGGGAGGCGGTCGGCGTGGTGCCGGACCGCGGCAAGCTGCCGCGCCTGCAGGTGCTGAGCGAGAGTCCGGAGCGCGACTACTACCTCGTCTCCGGCCTCGAACTCGAGCTGTACACCGACGAGAACGAAGGCTATTACGAGAACTGCATGGCGCCGGAATCGAAGGTGTTCGTGCTGTGGCGCATGGAGGAGGGCAAGGCCATCCCGGTGCGCGCCTCGGTCAGCTACGTCGAGGGCACGCGCATGTTCGACTCGGGCGAACAGGCCGACGGCGTCGCCATGCCGGCCGAGATCTATGCCTGGGTGGCCGGCTACCTGCGCGAGCACTACCAGCCCAAGCCGCGCGGGCGCCGCGGCCGCCAGCACGGATGAGGGGAGCCAGCATGTCCGAAGAAGGTTTCTTCCGGCGCTGGGCGCGGCTGAAGTCATCCGGCGGGGACGCGCCGGCCGAAGACCCGCGCGCCCCGGCGCCCCCTGTACCCGTGGGCGAGCCTCCCGCGGGCGCCATGCAGGAAGCCGAAGCGGCCCCGCGTGCACCCTTGCCGACCCTCGAAGACGCGGCGCGGCTCACGCCGGACGCCGACTTTTCCGCCTTCGTGGCCAAAGGGGTCGATCAATCGGTGCGGCGCCTGGCGCTCAAAAAACTGTTCGCCGATCCGCATTTCAACGCGATCGACGGGCTCGATATCTACATGAACGACTACAACAAGGCGGCGCCGCTCACCCCGGCCATGCTGGCTTCGCTCAAGCATGCGCAGGGCCTGGTCACGCGCCTGTTCGACGACCGGCAGCAGCAGGCCGAGGCGGCGGCAGCGCAGGCACAGGAACAGCAGCCAGTGAGGGAACACGAGCAGGCGCCGCCGTCCACACGACAAGGGAACGCATGAACATCCGCTTTACCGATCATCCGCCGCTCGACCCGGTCCAGGAAGGCCGCAATGTCCAGGCCCGGGGCGCGGCCATCCTGGCCGCCGATGCCATTCCCGTGTTCGAGCCGGCGATCACGGTCAGCTACCAATCCAGCGGCCGTACCCTGGTGGTGGGCTCGGCCGAACAGGCCCTGCCCTGGGCCGACCGGCTCGCCGGCGCGCTGCCGGTCACCGTGCTGCTGCTCGACAGCCAGCAAACCATGCCGGTGCGCCCCTATCCGGTCCAGGTGGCGCGCACCGTCGCGGTGGCGGGCTGGCTGGGCGCTTTCGAGGCGCGCTGGCAGGCGCCCGGCCAGCCGGTCCAGCAGGGCCGCTTCGACCTCGTGCTCGACCTCAGCCCGAGCCGCCTGATCCCCAGCCACCAACGCCCGCACGGCTATTACGCACCCATCTACGACGAGGCCGCCCGTGACGAGGCAGTCGAGAGCATGCTCGAGATGGTCGGCGACTTCGAGAAGCCCAAGTATTTCGCGTACAAGGAACGCACTTGCGCCCATGGCCGCAACGGCCAGAAGGGCTGCAGCGCCTGCATCGAGATCTGCTCGGCCCAGGCGATTGCCGACGACGGCGACCGGATCAAGGTCAACCCCTACCTGTGCGCCGGCTGCGGCGCCTGCTCCACGGCCTGCCCGACCGGCGCCATCAGCTATGCCTTCCCGCCGGCGGCGCTGACCGGCAAGCGCATGCAGGCGGCGCTGCGTTCCTACCGCGAGGGCGGCGGACAGGATCCGGTCTTCGTGCTGCACGACCCCGAACACGGCGCCGCGCTGCTGGCCCAGCTCGGCGATTCGCTGCCCGGGCGCGTGATCCCGCTGGCGCTGCAGCACACCGCCTCGACCGGCATCGACGTCTGGTTCGCCGCCGTGGCCTATGGCGCGGCAGGCATCTCGGTGCTGCTGACGGGACGCGAGGCGCCCCAGTACGCCGCGCTGCTGGACCAGCAGATGGAGATCGCCCAGGCGGTACTGGGCGGCCTCGGCTACGAAGGCCCGCATTTCCAGCTGCTGCGCGTGGATGCGCCTGACGAACTGGCGGTGGCGCTGCGCCACGCCCCGCGCGGCCGCACGCCGGGCGAGCCGGCCGTGTTCCACCTGGCGAACGACAAGCGCAACACGCTCGACTACGCCCTCGAGCACCTGCACCGCCATGCGCCGCTCAAGCCCGAGCAGGTGGCGCTGCCGGCCGGCGCACCGTTCGGTGCGATCGAGGTGGACCGCAAGGCGTGCAGCCTGTGCATGTCCTGCGTCGGCGCCTGCCCGGCCGGGGCGCTGCAGGACGGGCAGGGCGCGCCGCTGCTGCGCTTCATCGAGAAGAACTGCGTCCAGTGCGGCCTGTGCGCCAGCACCTGTCCGGAGAACGCCATCACGCTCGCACCGCGCCTGTCCTTCATGGAGACGCGGGCCCAGGCGGTGGTGCTCAACGAGTCCCAGCCCTTCCATTGCATCCGCTGCAACCAGCCCTTCGGCACCCTGCAGATGGTCGAAAACATGCTCGGCCGCCTGGCCTCGCATCCCGCCTTCAGCGGCCACCTCGACCGCCTGCGCATGTGCGGCGACTGCCGCGTCATCGACATGATGGAGCCGCGCGACGAGATGCGCGTCACCGCCCTCAGGCGGGACTGATGCTCGTGGGGTGGGCGGTTTGTCATGCAGGCCACTGGCCTGAATTACTCCCGCCTACCCTACAACAGCGTTTGCAAACATGGCAAAATGGCCAGGGATGGCCAACGCGGCCATGCCACCTTAGCGACCAGGAGACACCATGACGCCGACCCAGCGCTTTCTGCAAGCGCGCGACTTCCTGCTACAGCACCGCCTCGACTATGACACCGCCTACCGCGAGTACCGGCAGCCCCGGCTCGACGCCTTCAACTGGGGCCTGGACTACTTCGACCAGATGGCCAGGGACAACCACGCCACCGCGCTGTGGGTGGTCGAAGAAGACGGCCTCGAGCAGAAGATCTCGTTCGCGGACATGGCCTCGCGTTCGTGCCAGGTGGCCGAGTACCTGCAGTTATGCGGGGTCAAGCGCGGCGACCGCGTGCTCCTGATGCTGCCCAACCGGGTCGAGCTGTGGGAGATCATGCTGGCCGGGATCAAGCTCGGCGCCGTGCTGGTGCCGACCACCATGCTGGTCTCGGGCGCCGACCTGCAGGACCGCCTCGAGCGCGGCCGTGTCAGGCACGTCATCGCCCAGGCCTCCGAGGCGCACAAGTTCGAGGGCATGGCGGGCAGCTTCACCCGCATCGCCGTGGGCGCCGCAGCGGGCGAGAAGCCGGACGGCTGGCGCGACTTCGCCGACAGTCGCGACGTCCTGTCCGTCTTCACCCCGGAAGGCGAGACCCGTGCCACTGACCCGCTGCTGCTGTACTTCACCTCCGGCACCACGGCCAAGCCCAAGCTGGTGCTGCACAGCCACCAGAGCTATCCGGTCGGCCACCTGTCGACCATGTACTGGATCGGCCTGCAGCCGGGCGACGTTCACTGGAACATCTCCTCGCCGGGCTGGGCCAAGCATGCCTGGAGCTGTTTCTTCGCGCCCTGGAACGCGGGCGCCGCCATCTTCGTCTACAACTACGAGCGCTTCTCCGCCAAGGCCGCGCTCGACACGATCCAGCGCTGCGGCGTGACCTCGCTGTGCGCGCCGCCGACGGTGTGGCGCATGATGATCAAGGAAGACCTGAGCGCCTGGCGCCCGCCGCTGCGCGAGCTGGTGGGCGCCGGCGAGCCGCTCAACCCGGAGGTGATCGAGCAGGTGGAGCAGGCCTGGGGCATCCGCATCCGCGACGGCTTCGGCCAGTCGGAAAGCACCTGCCAGATCGGCAATCCGCCGGGCCAGCCGATCAAGCCCGGTTCGATGGGGCGGCCGCTGCCGGGCTACCGGGTGGCGCTGCTCGACATCGACGAGCAGCCCGCAGAGGAAGGCGAGATCGCGCTCTCGCTCGACCCGGCGCCGCTGGGCCTGATGATGTGCTACGAGGGCGACGAAGAGAAGACCGCCCAGGTCATGCGCGCCGGCCACTACCATACGGGCGACACCGCCACGGTCGACGCGGACGGCTATTATTTCTACGTCGGGCGCAACGACGACGTGTTCAAGTCCTCGGACTACCGCATCAGCCCCTTCGAGCTCGAGAGCGTCCTGATCGAGCACGAAGCCGTGCTGGAAGCGGCGATCGTGCCGAGCCCGGACCCGCTGCGGCTGTCGGTGCCGAAGGCCTTCGTCACCCTGCGCCAGGGCGTCCTGCCTTCGCGCGAGCTGGCGGCGTCGCTGTTCGCGTTCGCGCGCGAGCGGCTGGCGCCGTACAAGCGCATCCGGCGCATCGAGTTCCGCGAGCTGCCCAAGACGATCTCGGGCAAGATCCGGCGCGTCGAGCTGCGCAAGGAAGAAGCCGGGCGCGCCGCCGGGGCGGCGCAGGTGCAAGGGCAGGGCGTGGAATACCGCGAGGAAGAGTTCCCCGCCTGAGCCGCCCGTCGCTGGCGGGGCGCGCCGTTCGCCCCAGTCCAGCTCGGTTGACGAAAAAAACAGGTGGTATATACTGGTCCGGTATCCAATTGATGAGATCCGACTTCGGCATGCGCTGCATTTCTTCCTACGGCATTGGTTGTTCCTCC
This sequence comes from Massilia sp. LC238, assembly GCF_000735635.1. Taxonomy (NCBI): domain Bacteria; kingdom Pseudomonadati; phylum Pseudomonadota; class Betaproteobacteria; order Burkholderiales; family Oxalobacteraceae; genus Massilia; species Massilia sp. LC238. The sequence goes on from NZ_JNNN01000025.1 coordinate 58,230, forward strand.
AGCGTGCGGACCCCGCGCGCTGTTGCCGTGTGCGCTGCCGGCGTCTCGCAGGTTTTCTCCCACCTTCCCCTGTCGCTCGGACTGAGCGTCTTCCACGCTCGTCTCGCACAATTGTCGACGCGCGATCTCGCCTGCCTCTCCTGAGCTCGGCGAGAGCCGGCGAAGCCCAGCTTCCCACTCTCCCGAGCCCCCTCCAAAGCATCGTCTGAAGCGCTGCGCATATGCGGATGCATTTGCCGCGGCACGCCATTCGTTCTTATTGGCCAGCCTGAACGGGCTGGGAAAGGCAAGCCATGTGCACCACTACTTACCTCAGCCAGCACGACCTGGCTGTCCTGACACGCTTCGTGCGGGCTCGATCGGCCGACCCGGGCCGGGTCGAGGCCGCCGTGCGCCGCCTCGCGCACCTGACCGCGGTATCGCGCACGCTTCCCAACGGCGATAGCGACGGCGGCGAGCGCCGCGTCTCGCTCGGCGCGAGCGTGCGCTACCGCGTCGCCGCCTGCGGCACCGCCATCCATGAACGCACCCGGGGCGGCGCCGACCTGGATACCGTCGTCATCGCCTGTCCGCAAGATGCGCAAGCCATGACGCCGCGTGTTTCGGTGCTGGCCCCGCTTGCGCTGGGCCTGCTCGGCCACGCCGAGGGCTGCACCGTCGACGTCGACCTGGCCCTCGGGCGCACCCTGCGCCTGGAAATCGTCGAGGTCCAGCCGCCTGCGGCCCTGCCGCTTTGAGTGCTTGAAGGAGAAGCCATGACCGATATCCAGCACAAGCCAGCGCCGGGGCGCAAGCCCGGCATCGAAGAGCACATCGCGGCCGCCGGCCAGCGTATCGCGGCCTTGCAGCGGCGGCTGGATGAAGCGCTTGCCGAGCTGGCCCACACGCGCGGGCGCGCGGCCGCCGGACTCGCACAGGCCGAGCGCTACGGGCATGAGGAGCCGGCCAGCGCGCCGGCACATGGCACGCCGGAGGACAGCATTCATGGAGGACACCGTGCGTAGAATCGACCGGATCTTGCTCGCGATACACCAGGCCCATCCCGGCCGCGTGGAAATGCGCGCCTCGCTGCTGGCGCCCGCGCTGGGCGTCGAGGCCTTCGACGTGCTGGCCGTCAAGCGCGCCGGCAACGGCCTGCGCCCCACCACCGCCTACAGCCACGTCCAGGTGGATGGCGGCAGGCTCAGGGCGCTGGTCGATGGCGAAGCCAGGGCGCTCGGCAACTTCCCGCCACCGGACGAGCTGGACAAGGTATGGATGGTCCGGCGCGGCCATCCGGCCGACGTGATCGCGGTCACGGCCGACAGCATCCAGGCCGACCTGACGCTGATGGCGGGCAGCGGGAGGCCGCGCCTGCCGCTGTGGGCGAGGCCCTCGCGTGACGCCGATGTCGTGCGCCTGTGCCGCGGCGCCGTGCTGCTGGTGCATGGCGAGCCGCGCCACGATTACCGCAACGTGGTGGTGGCGACCGATTTTTCGCGCGCTTCGCTGGCGGCGGCGCGCACGGCCGCGCTGCTGGCGCCGAACGCCCGTTTCGTGTTCGTGCACGCCTTCCAGCAGCCCGAGACCGCCATGATGCGCGAGCTGGAGCTGCCGCCGCGCGTGATCCGCTCCTACCGGGAGCAGGGCTGGGAAGCCGCGCGCAGGAAGCTGGACGAATTTGTCGAGCTGTTCCTGCACGATGTGCCCCCGGGACGGCGCGAAGTGCACGCCGGCCGCGCATACGAAGTCATCCGCGACTGCGTGCGGCGCCAGCAGGCCGACCTGCTGGTGCTGGGACGGGGCGCCTGCCATCCCGGCGCGCGGCTGTCGAGCACCAACGTGATGCAAAAACTGATGGACGAGGGCGCATGCGACCTCCTGGTCGGACCGGACCGGCAGGGCGACGGCATCGACCGCCGACTGGCGGCGTGAATCAATCGAAGAAGGAATGGACATGAAGTGGAATCGAGCGGATGGAAGCAGCCCGGATGCCGCCGCGCAGCTGCGGCCCGGCATGGAAAGAAAGGGCAAGCGCCGCTTCGCGAAGCGCCTGCTGGAGCGCAGCGCCCGCTGGCGCCGCATGGTTGCCGGCGGCCTGGCGGCGGGGATGGCGGCGATGCTGGCCAGCCTGCTGGTGCTGGGCGAGGCCGCGGCCATGGCGATGTGATCGAGGAGGAATGATGTGGATACCACCACCATGCGGCAGGGCGGCCTCACCCGACACCCCGCCGCCGCTTCGGCCGCGGGCGAGATGCAGGTGCTCCACTGGCAGGCACACCCGTGCTGGCCGGTAAGGCATAACGCCGGGCGCGCGCTGGCGGCGCTGCGTGCCGGCGCGGGCGCCGTGCTGCTGGTGCGCGCCGGCCGGCAACCCCTTGAGCGCCGCGACGGCCAGGCGCTGTTCCCGACGGACTTGTCGCCGTCCTCCCTGGACAGCCTGCGCCTGGCGATGCGCACGCTGCCGCGCATGCGCTTCACGCTCCTGCACGGCTGCCGCGTCGGCGGCGAAGGCAGCATGCGCACCGCGGGTGTCGGCGACGCCGCGCTCGACGCCTGCCGCCGCCGCAGCGAAGGCGCGGCGCGCGCGGCGCTCTGGCGCTTCGCCGCGCAGTTGCCGCCGCGCGAGGTCCGCCCGGTGCTCGTGGTGCTGCGCCAGCCGTGGCACGCGGCGGTCGCGGCGCATGCCGCCATGGCCCGCCCGGACCTGCTGGTGCTGGCCGATGGCGGGGGCGGTCCCTGGGCGGCGTGGCGCTGGCGCGCGCGCCTGCGCGCACTGCTGGCCCGTACCGAGTGCGACCTGCTGCTGCTGCCGCCTGCGCGTGCGGCTTGAACCTTCCGGCGCGCGGCCGGTTTCCTGACTGTCGGCCAGCCCACTGGGCTGGGAAAGGCATTGTATGTGCAACAAGCATTACCTGAGCCAGCACGACCTGGCGATCCTCCATCGGTTCGCACGCGAACAGGGCATCGGTGCGGAGGTGCGCGACCCGTCCGGACGCAAGCTCGCCGCCTTGCTCGCCTCGTCCCTGCCGCTGCCCGAGACCGACGCCGCGCCGCGCCACGTGACGCTGGGGGCGACGGTTCATTACCGGTCCGACGGCGCGCGCGACCTGAGTTCGATCGTGATCGCCTGCCCGTATGACGCCAACGCCCTGCTGGCGCGGGTGACCATCCTGTCGCCCTTGGCGCTGGGGCTGCTCGGGCATGCCGAAGGCTGCAGCGTGGAGATCGAGCTGCCGAACGCGCGCTCCATGCTGGTCGACATTGTCGGAGTGGACGCGCCGGCGCGCATCCCGCCGCCGGCGCCATACCACCCAGTTTGCAACCCACCGGAAAGGAGAACCCCATGACCGAGATGAACTGTGCCGGGTCGTTCCACCCGCAAGACGGACCGCGTACCGCGGGCGGCATCGAGGAGCGCATCGCCGCCACCGGACGCCGTATCGCGGCGCTGCAGCGCCAGCTGGATGGGGCAGTGGAGGAACTCGGCCATGCACGGCGGCGCGCCACGGCCGATCTCGCGCTCGCGGCCCGGTATGGACACCAGGACCTGGCCCTGGCCCTGCTGCCGTTCCGGGATGCGCTCGAAGCCGCGCTGGCGGTGCGCACCGGCGACGCCGCCGCCCTGCGCGAAGGCCTGGTGCTGGCCGGTCGCCAGCTCGACGCGGCGCTGGCACGCCGGCACGGCTGACGGCATGATTCCCGTCACTCCCATCGTCATGTACCGGTTGCGCCGGATGCGAGGCCACGCCGGCCTCGCCTGGGCTCGGGATTGCGTCGGCGCGGCCTTCTGGCCCGCCGCTACGCAGCTCCCGAGCCCCCTTGCGACGACGACCCGCGGCCCAGGCGCCGCGACATGATGAATGCCCCGCAGCAGGGGCGAACTGGAGGACGGAATGTCAATGTATCGACCGGGATTGTTTGGCCGGGATGCGGCGCTGCGCGCCAAGCAGCGGATGGAACAGCGAATGGAGCGGCGCAGCAAGCGGCGCCTGGCGAAGCACCTAGTGGAGCGCAATGCGCAATGGCGGCGCACGGTGCTCAAGACCATGGCCGCCGCGCTGGCGGCGCTGCTGGCCGGGCAGCTGATGTTCGGCGAGGTGGCCGTGGCACAGCCGGGCGGCGCGCCGCCTGCCGCGCAGGGCGAGGCGCTGCGCGCGGCCTGACTACCCGATCGGGTTCTGCAGGTGCTGGCGGACCAGGTCCGCGATCGAATCCACCTGCAGTTTCTCCATTACCCGCGACTTGTGCACTTCCACGGTGCGCACGCTGATCCCGAGTTCTTCGGCGATCTCGCGGTTGTGCCGCCCCGCCACGACCAGCTCCATCACCTCGCGCTCGCGCGGGGTCAGGCTGGCGTGGCGTTTCAGGTACTCGGGCGAAGCCTGGCCGGCGTCCGGCTGCGCCGCCCGCGCCAGCGCTTCTTCGATCGCCGCGACCAGCGGCCCTTCCTGCAGCGGCTTTTCCAGGAAATCCACGGCTTCCGAGCGGAACGCTTCGCGCGCCGAATGCACGTCGCCATGGCCGGTGATGATCAGCACCGGCAGGCGGCTGCCCAGTTCGCGCAGCCTCTTCTGCAGGCTCAATCCATCCATTCCCGGCATGCGGATATCGAGCAGCAGGCATCCGCTGGCTTCGCTCGTCCACGCGCGCAGGAACGAGTCCGCGTCGGAGAAGAAGGCAGTCCGGTAGCCATGCAGGCTCAGCAGCAGGCCGAGCGCGTCGCGCACGGCGGCATCGTCGTCGACGATGTACACGGTCTGGTTGCGGTTCATGTCAGGAGGTCCTTTCGCCGTCCTCGCTGTGGGCCGGCAGGGTGATTCTCAGGATGGCGTGGCGCCCCGGTTCGACGCTGAGTGCGCCGCCGTGGGTCTCGATGATGGCGCGGCTGATCGCCAGTCCCAGGCCCAGGCCGCTGGATTTCAGCGAAATGAAGGGTTCGAACAGGCGCGCCCGGATCTTGTCGGCGATGCCCGGGCCGTTGTCGGCGATGCGGATCCACACCGAGTCGCCCTCCACGCCGGCGTCCAGCGCGATCCGGCGCTCGACGCCCGCCGGCATCGAGGCCACCGCGTGGATGGCGTTCGACAGCAGGTTGCGCAGCACGATCTCGAGCTGCACCCGGTCGCCCAGCACGCAGGCGTCGGGCAGCGGCCCCGCTTCCAGGCGCACGCCTTCACGGGCCGCCTGGTCGGCGAAGGACGCGAGCATGTCGCCCACCAGCGCGGGCAGGGCCACCGGCGCGAGCGAGGTGGTCCCGGTACGGAAGAACTCGCGCAGGCGCTTGAGCACCTCCGAGGCGCGCTGCGATTCCGCGACCATGGCGCGGATGGTCTTCTGCAGCAGTTCCTCGCTGTCGCCGCGCGCCATCAGGCGCTCGCAGGCGCTGCCGTACATCGACAGGGCGGTCAGCGGCTGGTTCAGTTCATGCGCGACCGCGCCCGCCATCTCGCCGGCCGCCGCCAGCCGCAGCGAATGGCGCAGCTCATGGCTGGCGCGGCGCGCGACGTCGACGGCGATGCCGATCAGGAAGCCGGACAGGGTCAGGGTGAGCACCAGCATCTGCACGTTCGGCATCTGCGCGGCATAGGCGATCGGGCGCAGCGAGGCCACGGTGACGCCGATCTCGAGCACCAGGGCGGCCGTGACCGCGCCGGCCATGCCCTGGCGCGCGGCCGACCAGGCCAGCGGCAGGATCAGGAGGTAGTAGGCCAGCGATTCCGGCGCGGGCCGCTGCAGCGCCACCGCCAGCACCGCGGCCATCAGGGCGATGTAGGCGGCGGTTTCCCAGCGCAGGATGCGGCCGAGGTAGGCCGCGCGCAGTTCCTCGTCGAGCAGGAACTGGCAGATCGGCACCACCACCAGCATGCCGGCGGTCTCGGCGATCGCGTAGCGCGCCACCACGTCCAGCCATCCGCGCGTGGCGAACACCTCCGGCCCGTGCAGCATGCTGGCGTAGGCGAGGGCGCCGGCCAGGCTGCCCATGGTGGCGAACACCGCCCACAGCAGCAGGCCCTGGTGGCTCGCATGGAAGGCGCTGCCGGGCAGGTGGCGGCGCATTGCCGTGCCCACGGCCAGGTAGATGGCTGGGGGCAGCAGCCCGATGAGCAGCGAGAATGCCGGCCGCGCCGGCAGGGCGGGGGTGATCGCGGCCGCCAGCAGGGCGGCCAGGACCAGCGGCAGGGCCGCGCGGCGCCCGCAGCGCAGGACCAGGAACAGGGCCAGGCCCGCCGCGGGGTGCCAGACCGGGGCGATGGTCTGGTGGCGCGCCTCGGGACCGCTGGTTACGTCCAGGGCGACATAGGCAAGGCAAAAAGCACCGCCGAGCCAGGCGGCGCGGACGGCACGGAGATCGAACATGGCGGATTCCTCGGATGCGCCCCGTCGTGTCGGGCGCGCCAGGCTAAGGGCTTCCCTTACGCGGGCTGCGGATGTGGTGGCACCGGCGCCTCATTATACTGGAGGCGTCGGGCAGCCGTCGATGCGCAGGGGGCGCACTGGGCGCCCTGGAGGACCGATGGAGATGACGAAGGAGGGCGCGGCGCGCGACTGGACGCTGGTTGCGGCCGAATGGTCCGACAGGACCGTGCAGGTGGCGCGCCGCGCCGCCTGCCTCGCGCAGCAGCGTGGAGAGCGGGGCCTGCTGGTGCACTTCCATCATTACGGTCTCCAGCATCTCGTGCGCGGCATGAGCGCCGAGGCCTGCGCGCGGCACCAGCGCGAACGCCTGGAGCAGCTCGCCCAGCTGGTCGAGCGCCAGACCGGATTCCTGTTCGAGGTCGAAGCCCACCGCGGCGCGCCGCGCAGCGGGGCCGAGCTGTGCAAGCGCTTCGGCCAGGCGCGCCTGAGCGTGGTCGAAGGGTACCGCGCCTGGGGCCCGGGCCGCCATGTCTTGCGCCTCGCACCAGGCATCGCGCATGGCGCCGCACACCCGGTGCTGATGGTCCGGCGCGACGTCGCGCATGCCTATCGGCGCGCCCTGGTGCTGGTCGACCCCGCCGTCTCCATCACCGAGACGCTCGCCCACCTCGGCGGCGTCGCGCCCGGGGCCGAGATCGTGCTGCTGGCGGCGCTCGAGCGCAAGGGCGAGAACCGGCTGCGCGCCTCCGGCGCCGGCGAAGACCGGATCGAGGCCTCCGTCCAGCAGCAGCGCGAAGACGCCCTGCAAGGCATGGGCGCGCCCGACGGCGTCGTGCGCATCGTCGAGCATGGCTACGCGCCCACCGTGCTCCAGTATGCGGAGCGGCGCCTGCAACCGGACCTCCTGGTGCTGCCGAACGAGCGGACGGCGCGGCTGCGGCGCTTGTTCCTGCGCAGCCTGGTCGGCGAGGCGCTGGCCCGCTCCGACTGCGACATCCTGGCGTTGCCTGCCGGCCAGCCCGACACCCGCAGCCTAGCCGCGCCTCTAAGGGTTTCCCGTACGGACCCGGGCGAATAGGCAGCCCCGCCGATTTCACCGATACTGCCGCCGGCCGCGCGCTGTCGCAGCGCGGCCGGCCGTTCTATGCACGAAGAGAATCACATGGATCTGAACAAGAATTTCATCAAGACGAAGCGTCCCTGTGCGGAAGGCTTCCGCTGGTTCCTGCAACACCACGCGCAGGGCAGCGACTACCAGCCCCTGCTCGACGCCCTGGTCGCCGCCGGACGGGTGGACGACGCCTGCTGGCTGCTGGGGCAGTTCGGCCCGAGCTCGGCGGTGATGACGGTCGACGCGATCGAGGCCGAGGCCCTGGTGTTCGCCGGCTCGCTCGAGGTGAAGGGCAACATCGAGATCGACACCGTGCTCAGGACCGGCGGCGCCATCCGCGCCGGCGGCGGCATCCGCGCCGGCCAGTCGATCGAAGGCGGCGACGACATCCGCGCCGGCGGCGGCATCCAGTGCGCCGGCACGCTGACGGCCGGAGGCGGCGTCGACGCCGGCTGGGGCATCCACGTGCTGGGCGACATGCGCGTGGCAGGCTCCCTGCGGGCCGGCTGGGACATCGCCTGCGGCGGCACGCTGTCCCTGGATGGCGACTGCAGCGCCGGACACGAGATCGTGCTGGGCGGCCCGGCGCGCTGCGAGCAGGGCATCCGCGCCGGGGGTGCGATCACGGGGCAGGCGGACATCCGCGCCGGCCGCGGCATCGAATCGGGCGGCAGCATCGAGAGCGGCGGGCATCTCGAAGCCGCCTGGGGCATCAAGGCCAACGGCGCCCTGGTGGCCGCGGGGGCGATCCGGGCCGGCGAAAGCCTGCTGGCCGGCGAAGAGATCCGTGCCGGGGAAGGCTACGGCGTGTTCGCCGGTCTGGCGATCCAGCAGGACCGCTGGGACTGCAGCGCGCAGGTGCACGCGAGCGAACGGCCACGCCAGCTGCTGAGCGGCCATTGGGTGCCGCGCTGCGGAGCTGCCGATGGCTAGCATCCTGGCGCCGGGCTTCGGCTGGGCCTGGCAGCGTCCCGCGGAACTGCGGATCGACGTGGTGCATCGCCCCGACGACCTGGGGCGCGAGCTCGATGAACTGTACCGCCGCATGCAGCGCCCCGGCCACCGGCTGCACGGGATGGCCACCGTGCCGGTGGCGCCCGGCGAATATCCCGCTCTGGTGTTCCGCCACCGCGAGGCCGACGGCGAGCATTATGTGTATGCGGAAGACCTGCAGCTGCGCCGCCTGGCGGGCTACACGGTGTTCAACCGCCTGGTCGAGCTGGACCGGCGCGCCGACCGCCACCTGCGCGCGCCGCATTCCAAGTTTGCGCCTCCCTACCAGCGCAAGGGGATCGCGACCGCCATCTACCGCTGGTGGCTGCAAGGCGGGAACTGCCTGATCAGTGGTGCGCGCCAGTCGGCCGGCGCCCATGCGCTCTGGCTGTCCCTGGCGCGGCGGCGCGAATTGCTGTACGTGGCGCTGCGCGACAAGAAGCTGCGCCAGCAGGCGCCAGGCGCCGCCCCCTGCCTGGGCGATGATTTCCATACCCGGATGATCCTGCTCGGCGACGGCTGGAGCGCGGAGCGCCTGATCGCCAGCACCGGGATGCTGCCCTGCGCGCCGGAACCATCGGCGCGGGAGTGACGGCGCTGCGGCGCATCAAAATGTGCGGCATCGCGCCGGCGATTGGCTCCATAATACGTGCTCGACATGCAACACCAGACAAGGACCCGATGAGCACCAGAGCCCGCACTGCCGCCGCCAAGGCCTATGAAGTCAGGAAGTCTCCCGTCCACGGCAACGGCGTGTTTGCGCTCAAGCCGATCGGCGTCGGCGAGCGCATCATCGAATACCGGGGCGAACGCATCAGCTGGGACGAGGCGACCCGGCGCGCGGCCGAGGCAGGCGGACCGATCAACCACACTTTCTACTTCACGCTGGCGGACGGCCGCGTGATCGATGGCGGCAGCCACGGCAATGCGGCGCGCTGGATCAACCACGCCTGCTCGCCCAACTGCGAAGCCTTCGAGGACGAAGGGCGGGTCTACATCCACGCGATGCGCGACATCGCGCCCGGCGAAGAGCTGAACTACAATTACGCCCTGATCTACGACGAGCGCCACACGCCGGCCCTCAAGAAGCTGTTCGCCTGCCGCTGCGGCACGCCCGGCTGCACCGGCACCATGCTGGCGCCGAAGAAGCGTACCAAGAAAAATCCCGCCACCGCCTGAAGGAGCCTGATGAAGCCCGTCGTCCGCAGCCTGCTAGAGACCGATCTGTACAAGTTCACCATGTGGCAGGCGCTGCTGCACAGCCACCCGGACGCGATCGGCGAATACGAATTCCTGTGCCGGAACCAGCCGGCCTATCCGCTGGCCGAGCTCAAGGATGATGTGGAGCGCGAGCTCGACCACCTGTGCTCGATGCTGTTCGAAGACCACGAAGTCGCCTACCTGCGCAACCTGCGCTTCATCAAGAGCGACTTCGCCGACTTCCTCACGCTGTTCCGCTTCCAGCGCAAGTTCATCCAGGTCGAGACCGACGGCCCGCACCTGCGCATCCGCGCCACCGGTCCTTTGGTGCATGTGATGGGTTTCGAGATCTTCGTGCTCTACATCGTCAACGAGTTGTACTTCCGCCGCTTCGACCAGGAGGCCGCGATCCTCGAGGCGCGGCTGCGCCTGCAGCAGAAGATCGACGAATTGCGCGCTTTCGCGAAGGAGCCGCCGCGCGCCACGCCTTTCGAGTTCTTCGACTTCGGCGTGCGCCGGCGCTTTTCCGGCGAGTGGCACGACGAGGTGGTGCAGACCATGGCGCGCGAGCTGCCGCAGTTCTTCAAGGGCACCTCGAACGTCTACCTGGCGCACAAGTACAACCTGGTGCCGATCGGGACCATGGCGCATGAGTACCTGCAGGCCTACCAGGCCTTCGGGGTGCGCCTGCGCGACTTCCAGAAGGCGGCGCTGGAAGACTGGGTGCAGGAATACCGGGGCGACCTCGGCACCGCGCTCACCGACGTGGTCGGCATGGACGCCTTCCTGCGCGACTTCGACCTGTATTTCGCCAAGCTGTTCGACGGCCTGCGCCACGATTCGGGCGACCCGGTGGAGTGGGGCGAGAAGGCCCTGGCGCACTACGCCAAGCTGCGCATCGATGCGCGCAGCAAGCGCCTGGTGTTCTCGGACGCGCTCACGGTGCCCAAGTCGCTGGCCCTGTACCGCCACTTCGCCGACCGCACCATGCTGGGCTTCGGCATCGGCACCAAGCTCACCAACGACACGCCCTACCAGGCGCTGAACATCGTGATGAAGCTCACCCACTGCAACGGACAGCCGGTGGCCAAGCTGTCGGATACGCCGGGCAAGTCGATGTGTACCGACGAGACCTTCCTGGCCTACCTGCGGCAGGTGTTCAACCACCCGGGCCCGGGCTGATCATGGGCGCGCCGCCTGGCGCGCCGACGACCTTTCCTCCTCGAGCTGGAAGGTATCCACCACCGCCGCCAGCTCGGCCGCCTGCCGGCGCAGCGACTGCGCCGCCGCTGCCGCCTGTTCGACCAGCGCCGCATTCTGGATCGTCATCTCGTCCAGGCGCGCAATGGCGTCGTCCACGCGTTCAATGTCGGCGCGCTGGGCGCCGGTCGCGCTGCTGATGTGGCCCATGATGTCGGTGACGCGGTGCACGCCGTCGACCACCTGGCGGATCGTTTCGCCGGCTTCGCCCACCAGCGCCGCGCCCAGGCCGACCTTGCTCACCGAGTCCTCGATCAGCGCCTTGATCTCCCTGGCGGCCGCGGCGGAGCGCTGCGCCAGATTGCGCACCTCGCTCGCCACCACGGCGAATCCACGCCCCTGTTCGCCGGCGCGCGCCGCCTCGACCGCCGCGTTCAGCGCCAGGATATTGGTCTGGAAGGCGATGCCGTCGATGACCGCGATGATGTCGACGATCTTCTTCGAGGAGGTGTCGATCAGCTGCATCGTGGTGACCACTTCCTCCACCGCCGCGCCGCCCTTGACCGAGATGCTCGACGCGGTGCCGGCCAGCTGGCTGGCCTGCGCCGCGTACTCGGCGTTCCGGCGCACCGACTCGATCAGCTGCTTCATCGAGCTCGCCACCTCGGCCAGCGCGGCGGCCTGGGTCTCGGTGCGGGTCGACAGGTCGAGATTGCCCGAAGCGATCTGGATGGATGCCGAGGCGATCGCGTCGGTGCCGCCGCGGACCTTGCCGACGATGCCGCTCAAGCCGTCGCGCATCGCGCTCATCGCATACAGCAGGCTGGACGGCCGGGCGCGGGCCGTGTCCACCGCCTGGTGCAGCTTGCCGCCGGCGATGGCGCGCGCCACCCGGGCGGCGTAGGCCGGTTCGCCGCCGAGCTGGGCCAGCAGGCTGCGCACCAGCACCAGCGCCACCAGCACGCACAGGACCACGGCCAGCATGCTCAGGCCGCTGATCCAGTAGCGCGTGCCCGCGGCCTCGGCCTTGGCAAGCTGGACGGCCTCGGCGGTACGCGCCTGCAATCCCTTGAGCAGCACGTCGATGTCGGCCACGATGCTCCGGCGCAGCGGGCTGCATTCCTCGACCAGGAAGCGGCCGAAGCCTTCCATGTCGCCGCTCGCCCGATAGGCGCGCGGCCGTTCCAGCTCGCGTGCCATGGCCAGCATGCCCTCGCGCACCTTGCCGTACTGCGCGTTGTCGCGCAGGACCGGGTCGAGGCGGGCGAGGGCAGCCAGGTACTCGGCCTTGCGCGCGTCGACCAGGTCCAGCTCGCGCCGGGCCGCGGCGGCGTCCTGGAAGATGTAGGCATTGCGCGCCGCGATGCCGGTCTGGGCCAGTGCTTCGCGCGCGGCATACAGGGGTTCGAGTTCGCTGTTCCTGACCGAGTCAAAGCTGTGCAGTGCACGTTCGATGCTGTTCACGCGCGACACCGCGAACGCCGCGAGGATGAGAGTGACCGACAAAATCAGGGCAAATGCCGTGCTTAGCCTGGCTGTAATGCCCGCGCGCTGGAAGAAGTGCATGATGACCTTTTCAGGTAAATGAACGAAAAGTTAGTAACTGAATAATTGAATCTGCTTAAATTGCGCAAGAGTATGTATGTATAATTTCCTAATTGCAACTGAATTTGAGTTAATTGTGTATATCTGAAACTCATCTCTAGAATGCGTGTTTTAAATGAGGGATTTCGTCATTTCGGGTATACTTCAAGAGATAACCAGGACCGCTAATGCAGAGCAAGTTCACCGAAGAGGACCCGATCCTCACTACCAGTGCCGCGGCGCGCATGCTGGGCGTCGCAACCAGCACCGTTCAGTTATGGATGGAGAGCGGCGCCATCCCCTCGTGGAAAACCCCGGGGGGCCATCGGCGTACCCGTCAAAGTACGATCCAGGCCATGCTGGACCGTGCAGGACCCTTGTCGGGCGCGCTTTCCGGCGAAACGCTGGTGCAGGCGCCGACCGATCCGGAATTCCTGCTGCAGGGGGACGAAACCTTCCCGACCATCGCCGATGAGCCGCGCCGCCTGGCGGCGCTGGCGGCGTCCAGGCTGGTCGACAGCCCGCAGGAAGAGCGCTTCAACCGCATCGTGCGCCTGGCGGCCACCGTCACCGCCTCGCCGATCGCCCTGGTGTCGCTGCTGACCGCGCGCCGCCAGTGGTTCAAGGCGCGCGTCGGCCTGGGACCACAGGAGACGCCGCGCGAATGGGCCTTCTGCTCGCACGCCATCCTGCAGGATGCGCCCTTCATGGTCGAAGACGCCGCCACCGACGAGCGCTTCCGCGAGAACCCGTTGGTGCTGGCCGAGCCGCACATCCGCTTCTATGCGGGCGTGCCGCTGCGCGACCGTTCCGGCCTGCCGATGGGGACCTTGTGCGTGATCGACCGCGAACCGCGCCGCCTGCGCTCTGCCGAACTGCAGGCGCTGTGCGACCTGGCCGATATCGCTTCTTCGGAATTCCAGGCCAAGGTAGCTTGAGCTAGATGCAACAATGCGAGACATTGTTGCGAAGATGATCCGGTATGCTGGTGGCACCGCTACCAGCCACGACCGGAGATCGCCATGAAGTTTGCCGCCGCCTTATTGAGCCTTGCAGTATGCGTGCAGCCTGCCATCGCGCAGGAATCCGCCACGCCGACGCAGGCCGCCGCCGCCGCGGCCGAAGCCTGGCTGCCCCTGGTCGATGGAGCCGACTATGCCGGCAGCTGGTCGCGGACCGCAGCGAGCTTCCGCGGCCTGGTGACGCAGCAGCAATGGAATGACGCCATGCGCAAGACGCGCGCGCCGTATGGCGCCGTGCGGTCGCGCAGCTTCTTGCGCGCCCACCACACCACGAGCCTTCCCAACGCCCCCGCGGGCGAGTATGTCGTGATCCAGTACCAGACCGAGTTCGCCAACAAGGCCGGCGTCGAGACCGTGGTGCCGATGCGCGAGCCGGACGGCAGCTGGAAAGTGTCCGGCTACTACATCAAGTAAGGCCTAGAACTGTCCGCCGACCAGCTTCCAGAGCTGGGTCGGCAGGGCAGGCGGCGCATCCGGCTTGAAGAAGGCCGAATCCTGGATATGCGAGGTGGTCACGTAGACCGTGCCGTCCAGGCCCTGGGTAAAGGTGTCCGGCCAGCGCAGGCGCTTGTCCTGCACCAGGATCTCGGGCTGGCCGCCGGGCCCGGCGTCGAGGTCGCGCACTTTCACCGCATCGTCCTCGACGGCGCTGAGCAGCATCCGGTTGGTCCCGCGCGGGATCAGGAGGCCGTCCGAGACGCCGTTCTTGCCGAACTCCTCGACCTCGCCGCCCACGTCCTGCCCCTGCATGCCCGCGCCCAGCAGGCTTGACGTGGCGATGCGGTACAGGGTATCGCCCTTGATCGCCTGCCAGTACAGCCACTGGCCGTCATCGGACAAGGCGATGCCGTCGGCCGAGAACTCGACGCCGCGCCCATCCGGCCGGCGCAGCTCCTTGCCGTCGGCCTTCACGTTCAGCCCCTTCTTCATCTGGGTGGACGGATGGCCGTCGAGCAGGCGCACCGTCTTGCCGCTCGCAAGATCGACGACCAGGATCGCCCCGACCACGCCCGAATCGGTGATGAAGGCATGTTTGCCGTCGTTCGAGAAGCGCACGTCGTTCAGGTAGGAGCCTTGCGGGGCGGCTTCTTCGTCGAAGGCGATGCTGCGGCTGACCCGGTCGGTGGCCAGGTCGATCTGCACCAGCTTGGCGCCGCCCGATACCAGGTGGGCCTGCGCGGGCGCGGCCGGATCCAGCACCCACAGGCTGCCGCGGCCGTCGGCGACGATGCTCTGCACGCAGACCCAGTGCCGGTCGGGCGGCAGTTCATCCTTGCGCGCGTTGCGCCAGGCGTTCCATTCCTGGTCCGGGTAGGGGCGCAGGCTGCCGTCCTTGCCGACTTCGGCCACCGACACCGCGCTGTCCTCGGTCCAGCGCGGGAAATTCACGAAGATCCGGTTGTCCTCCGAGACCGAGACGCCGGTCACCTGGTGCTCGAAAGCGGTGACCTGTTCGATCGACCATCCTGACTGCTTGCTCATGCTGCTCCTCTCATGGGTTGGGGCGCGCTGCGGCGGCGCGGCGCGCGCTTGGGCTTGTCGGACTTTCCAGGTGCGGCCCTGGCGCGTTTCTGCTCCTGTTCCTGTTCATGGCGCAGGCGCTGCTGCAGCATGGCCAGCACCGCGGCTTCTTCCGGCTGCAGGGCGTGCAGCTCTTCCTTCAGTTCCTGCTCGGTGCGCTCGCGCAGGGTTTCCAGCACCGTGCCGTCGAGGTAGGCGTCGAGCACCACCGGGTGCACGTAGCACTTGCGGCAGACCGAGGGCGTATTGCCGAGCTTCTCGGCCACCGACTCGATCGCGCGCACGATGTTCTTCTTGGCCTGGGCCTCGGAGTCGAACTTCTCGAACTCCTGCAGCGCCAGGGCAGCCAGCACGGTGCCCGACCAGGTGCGGAAATCCTTGGCGGTGTAGTCCTCGCCGGTGATTGAGCGCAGGTAGTCGTTGACGTCGCTCGAGTCGATGCTGTGGGTTTCGCCCTCGTCGTCCACGTACTGGAACAGTTCCTGGCCGGGCAGGTCGCGCGAGCGCCGGATGATGCGCGCCACCCGGCGGTCGTGCACCTCTACCTTGTGGTAGACGCCGCTCTTGCCGCGGAAGCGGAACTCGACGTCGCTGCCGTCGACCTTGACGTGGCGGTTGCGTAGCGTGGTAAGGCCGAACGACTTGTTGGTGCGCGCATATTCCTCGTTGCCGACGCGCATCATGGTCGCCTCGAGCAGATAGACGATGGTGGCCAGCATTTTCTCGCGCGGCATGCCGGGCAGGGACAGGGCGCGGTCGACTTCCTTGCGGATGGCCGGCAAGGCCTGGCCGAAGTTCAGCATGCGCTCGTACTTCACCTCGTCGCGCACGGCGCGCCACTTCGGGTGGTAGCGGTACTGCTTGCGCCCCCTGGCGTCGCGGCCGGTGGCCTGCAGGTGGCCGTTGGCCTGCGGGCAGATCCACACGTCCGTCCAGGCCGGCGGGATCACCAGCGACTTGATGCGGGCAAGGCTTGCTTCGTCGGTGACCGGGTCGCCGCCGGCGTCGAGGTAGCGGAATCCGTCGCCGGACTTTTCGCGCCGGATGCCGGGGCGGTCGTCGTGGACGTAGCGCAGGCCGGCGGCTTTCGCGGCGGCGGGTGGATCGCTGAGCGGGTTGTCGGCGCTGCCGTTTTCTTCGCTGTGCATGGGCTTCCTTCCAGTCTGGTTGCCCGATCCTACGCCGAAGCCGGCGCCCGCGCCGTACGGGAGCTAACGTAGTGCGCTAGTGCTGGCGGCTGGGCTGGTAGCGCGCCTCGACCAGGTCGATCTCGCGCACCAGGCGGCGCGCTGTCTCGTCGGAAATCTGGCCGTTGCGCGCCATCCGCAGCAGCACCTTGCGCTCCGCCGCCAGCGCGGCCAGCCGGTAGTGGCGTTCCGCTTCCTCGGCCACCCGCGCGCGGCCCGGATGGTGGCTGTCGCCGGCCCCGCCGAGCCGGTGCTGGTACATGCCGCGCACCTGCTCGGCGGCGCTGGCATGGAGGTCGGCATCCTTCTCGTCGAAGGGCTGGGGTGGGCCGGCGCTGTCGATGGCGCCCAGCGCCGCCAGCGCGGCCGCCTCGCGGGCCTGGTCCTCCTCGGCATCGAGCGTGGTTTCCGGCGGCAGTTCCAGCCCGTGCAGGACGCGCGGCAGGCCGATGCTGGCCACCACCAGGGAGATGACGATGACGGCGCTGGCCAGGAATACCGCCAGGTCGCGTCCCGGGAAGGGTTCGCCCCCCGGCAGCACCAGCGGCAGGGTGAGGATGCCCGCCAGGGTGATGGCGCCGCGCACCCCGGCCAGCGAGGTGGCCAGGATCAGGCGCTTGCGCGGCATGATGCCCGCACGCCCCTGGCGCCGCGCTGCCGCCATGGACAGCCGCAGCGAGACCCAGACCCACACCAGGCGCAGCACGATCAGCCCGAAGCTGATCGCCAGTGCGTGCCCCGCCAGCCACCAGAAGTCGCGCGGCACCGCCAGGTCCGGGCCGTTCACCGCGGCGCGCACGATGTCCGGCAACTGTTCGCCCAGCAGCACGAACATCACGCCGTTGAGTGCGAACTGCACGGTATCCCAGACCACGTTGCGGCGCACCCGGGTAGTGGCCAGTGCCCGTCCGCTGAGCTCCACGTAGCTCATCGTGACGCCGGCGGCGACCGCCGCCAGGATGCCCGAGGCGCCGATGTGCTCGGCCACCAGGTAGGCGCCGAAGGGCAGCAGCAGGTTGAGCAGGATCGGCGCGCCGGGCTCCTCGCCGAAGCGCTTGGCCAGCAGGCGCTGCAGGCCGCCCATGGCCAGCGTGACCAGCACGCCGGAGGCGACGCCGGCCAGCGCCACCCACAGGAAGGTGAGCGCGGCGTTCGACAGCGAGAAGGTCCCGGTGAGGGCGGCCGCCACCGCGAAGCGGAAGCACACCAGGCCGCTGGCATCGTTGAGCAGGGATTCGCCTTCCAGGATGTGCATCAGGCGCGGCGGGATCGGTACCCGCGCCGCGATCGAGCCGACCGCCACCGGATCGGTCGGCGCCAGGATGGCGGCCAGCGCGAAGGACACGGCCAGCGGCAGCTCGGGGATCAGCCAGTGGATCAGGAAGCCGGCGCCGACCACCGTGAACAGCACCAGGCCGAGCGCCAGTTCCAGGATCACGTTCTTGTCGCGGAACAGCCCGACCTTGGGAATGCGCCAGCCGTCCAGGAACAGCAGCGGCGGCAGGAACAGGATGAAGAAGGTGTGCGGATCGAGCCGCACCGGATGCCAGCCCATGCTGGCGATCAGGACGCCCAGCCCGATCTGGACCAGGGGCAGCGGAAGGGCGATCGGCAGCACCCTTACCAGGTAGCCGCTCGCCACCACCGCCACCAACATGGCCAGCACCACCCCGACTTCACCCATGCGCGCCCCTCGACGTAAAGCCCGATGATATGCGAAGCGCCGGCGGGGCGGCGTCGCCCAGGGAGTGTGGCCTGTTGCCTCAGCTGGTGGCCGGTGCGGCGCCGGCCGAGGCCAGCAGCTCGCTCAGCTGCACCGTATTGACCGGCTTGACCATGTAATGGTCGAAACCGGCGTCGCGGGCGGCGTCGCGGTCCTGCTGGCGGCCGTAGCCGGTGGCGGCGACCAGCAGGGCGCCGCTGGTCTGCGGCAGGCGGCGCAGGCGGCGCGCCAGTTCGTTGCCGTCCATGTCCGGCAGGCCGATGTCGAGCAGGCAGACCTGGGGCGAGAACACCTTCGCCACTTCGATCGCGTCCAGCGCGTTGTAGGCGATCTCGACCCGGTGCCCGCTGGAGGCCAGGAACAGGTTGAGGGTATGGGCGGCATCCAGGTTGTCGTCCACCACCAGCACGCGCAGCGGCGCCTGGGCGGCGGCCGCATGGCGGCCCACATCGAGCACCTGCACCTCGGCTTCCGGCCCGCAGCGCGGCAGGTGCACGGTGAAGGTGCTGCCCTTGCCGAGTCCCGGGCTGGCCGCGCTGACGCTGCCGCCGTGCAGCTCGACCAGGCTGCGCGCCAGCGCCAGGCCCAGGCCCAGGCCGCCCTGCGAGCGGTCCGGGGTGCGCTCGGCCTGGGTGAACAGGTCGAACACGCGGTCCACCAGCGCCGGCTCCATGCCGATGCCGTCGTCGGTGACGGTGAGCACGTAGCTGTCCTCGTCGTCAAACAGGCGCAGCGTGATGTGGCCGCCCTCGGGCGTGTACTTGGTGGCGTTGCCCAGCAGGTTGGCCACCACCTGCACCAGGCGCTTGTGGTCGCCTTTCACCCGCACCGGCTCGCTCGGCAGGTCGAGCACCACCTTGTGGCGCCGCGCCGAAATCAAGGGGCGGATCTGTTCGGCCGCATCGTCCACCACCTTGCGCAGGTCCAGCACCCCGGTCGACAGCGAGACCAGGCCGCGCGTGACGCGCGAGACGTCCAGCAGGTCGTCCACCAGGCTGGTCATGTGCTCGACCTGGCGCGCGATGATGGCGCAGGTCTGGGTGATCTGGGCGTTGTCCGAATGGAGCAGCTTGAGCAGGTGGGCGCCGGTGCTGATCGGCGCCAGCGGGTTGCGCAGCTCGTGGGCCAGCATCGCCAGGAATTCGTCCTTGCGCTGGTCGGCCGCGCGCAGTTCGCGCTCGGCCTGGCTGCGCGCCGCCTCCTTGGCCTGCAGGGCGGCCGCCATCTCGTCGAGGGCGACGGCCAGGCGGCCGATCTCCTCGTTGCCGGAACTGATTCCGGAACGCGCCTGCAGCTCGCCGGCGGCGATGCGGCGCGCGGTGTCCATCAGCTTGCGCACCCGCTGCACGATCAGGATGTCGCCGGCCAGCCAGGCCGCCAGCAAGGCCAGCATGGTGGTCACGCCCAGGCCCAGCAGCGACATCAGCTGGGCCTCGCGCGCCGCCGCGGTGATGGTTTCGACCGGCACGCCGATGGTCACCGTGTATTCCGACAGCGAGGGGCCGCCCACGCGGGCAAAGGCATGCAGGCGCTCGATGCCGTCCTCGCCGCGCAGCAGCACCGGGCGCAGCGCCGGGTCGCGCATGGCGGCGAGCAGGGGGGCGCTGATCTTCTTGCCGAACCAGCGCTCCGGATCGGGCCGGCGCGAGATCAGGAGGCCGTTGGCGTCGGCCGTCTCCAGGATCGAGCCGGCCGGCAGGTTGATCTCGTTGACGAAGGTGTCGAGCCCGGCCAGGTCCATGGCCGAGAACACCACGGCCACTACGCGGCCGCTGCGGTTGGTGACCGGGTAGGTGAGGTTGATCGTATGGCGGCGGATCACCCGGCCGAACACGTAGTCGCCGGCGATGAAGCGGCGCTCGGCGATGGCGCGCCGGAAGTGGCTGCGGTCGCCCAGGTTCACCGGGTGCAGCATCGGCACCGCGCTGCAGGTCACCTCGCCGCCCAGCTGGATGAGGCCGAAATTGGCGTAGCCTTCGTTACGGTCGAGGACGTCGGCCAGCAGGGCGTTGCAGCGCTCGGTCGGGCCCATCAGGTCCGGCACGCTGACCAGGTCCACCAGGATCTGGCGTGCGCGATCGAGCGACTGGGCTTCGTTGGCGGCAGCCATGCCGGTCAGGCGCTGCAGATTCTCTTCGGAGGCGCGGATCGCCGCCTCGCGTTCGCGCACGCCGCCCAGCACGGTCATGATCGCGATGGGGGTGATCGCCAGCGCCACCAGCAGCATCAGGCGGCTGCGCAGGCTGTTCAGGCGTAGGCGCTGGAGCAAAGGATTCATTCAGTCTCGGTAAGTGCGGTTGCCCATGCACCAATAAGGTGCAGGCGTTTCTGTATTGTACTAAAACAATGCTGTCGGATATACCGCTTGCAAGCTGCCCCCAACATTGCTTGACACTTAAAGCATTCGCGCATGTAAGATGTCGGCAACACCTAAGTGGGAGCGGGAATGAACATAGTGTGCGTGGGCGGCGGTCCGGCGGGGTTGTATTTTGGCCTCCTGATGAAAAAGCGCCACCCGGACTACGCCGTCACCGTCGTCGAACGCAACCGCGCCAGCGACACCTTCGGCTGGGGCGTGGTGTTTTCCGACCAGACGCTCGGCCACCTGGCCGGGGCCGACGAGGACAGCGCACGCGCCATCCTGCAGTCCTTCAACCACTGGGACGCGATCGACGTCCACTTCAAGGGACGCAGCGTCACCTCCGGCGGGCACGGCTTCTGCGGCATCGGCCGCAGGCGCCTGCTGAACATCCTGCAGGAGCGCTGCGCCGCGCTGGGCGTACGGCTGGAATTCGAGCACGAAGTGCGCGACGACGCCGAGCTGGCGCGCGCCTACCAGGCCGACCTGGTGGTGGCCTGCGACGGCGTCAACAGCGCGGTACGCAACCGGTATGCGGACGTATTCCAGCCGGAGGTCGAACGGCGCCACTGCCGCTTCGTCTGGCTCGGCACGCGCAAGCGCTTCGACGCCTTCACCTTCGCCTTCGAGGAGACCGAACACGGCTGGTTCCAGGCCCACGCCTACCAGTACGACGGCGACACGTCGACATTTATCGTAGAGACACCCGAGGAAACCTGGCAGGCCGCCGGCCTGGAAGCGATGGACCAGGGCGAGGCGCTGGCCTTCTGCGAGCGCCTGTTCGCCCGCTACCTCGACGGCCAGCCGCTGATGGCCAATGCCGCCCACCTGCGCGGCTCCAGCATGTGGATCCGCTTCCCGCGCATCGCCTGCCGCCAGTGGGTGCATTGGAACGAGATCGACGGGCGCCGCGTGCCGGTGGTCCTGATGGGCGACGCCGCCCATACCGCGCACTTCTCGATCGGCTCCGGCACCAAGCTGGCGCTGGAAGACGCGATCGAGCTGGCGCGCTGCCTCGACGACCCTGCCGTGCCCATGGAACAGGCCCTGGGCGCCTACGAGGAAGCGCGCCGGGTCGAGCTCCTCAAGCTGCAGAGCGCGGCGCGCAATTCGATGGAATGGTTCGAGAACGTCAAGCGCTATACGGCCATGGAGGCCGAGCAGTTCGCCTATTCGCTGCTCACGCGCAGCCAGCGCCTGTCGCACGAAAACCTGCGCTTGCGCGACCCTGCCTACGTGTCCGGCTTCGAGCGCTGGTTCGCCGCGCGGGCGGCGGCGCAGGCCGGCGTGCCGGCGCCAAGTGGCTTCACGCCGCCGATGTTCACCCCGTATAAAGTGCGCGGCGTGCTGCTGAAGAACCGCGTGATCGTCTCGCCGATGGCCCAGTACTCGGCGGTGGACGGCGCGGTGGGCGACTTCCACCTGGCCCACCTGGGCGCACGCGCCCTCGGTGGCGCGGCGCTGGTGATGGCCGAGATGACCTGCGTCTCGAGCGATGCGCGCATCACCCCCGGCTGCCCCGGCCTGTACACGGAGGAACACACGGCGGCCTGGAAGCGCATCGTCGACTTCGTGCACGCGAATTCCGACGCGAAGATCGGCGTGCAGCTGGGCCACGCGGGCGCCAAGGGCTCGACCCGGCCGATGTGGGACGGGATCGACCTGCCGCTCGAGGAGGGCAACTGGCCGCTGGTCTCGAGCTCGCCCCAGCAATACCTGAAAGGGGTGTCGCAGCTGGCGCGCGAAGCCACGCCTGAGGACCTGGAACGCATCAAGCGCGACTTCGTGCGCGCCACCCGCGCGGCGTACGAGGCGGGCTTCGACTGGCTGGAACTGCACTGCGCCCACGGCTACCTGCTGTCGAGTTTTATCTCGCCGCTGACCAACCGCCGCCAGGACGCCTATGGCGGCAGCCTGGAGAACCGCTGCCGCTATCCGCTCGAGGTATTCGCCGCGATCCGCGCCGCCTGGCCCGCAGACAAACCGATCAGCGTGCGCCTGTCAGCCCACGACTGGGTCGAGGGCGGCATTACCCCGGATGATGCGGTGGCAATCGCGCGCCTGTTCAAGGAGCTTGGCGCCGACATGATCGATTGTTCCTCGGGCCAGGTCAGCAAGGAAGAAAAGCCGGTATATGGGCGCATGTTCCAGACCCCGTTCGCGGATCGCATCCGCAACGAAGCCGGCATCCCCACCATCGCGGTCGGCTCCATCTACGAGGCCGACCACGTCAACGGCATCGTCTCGGCTGGCCGCGCCGACCTGTGCGCCGTGGCCCGGCCACACCTGGCCAACCCGGCCTGGACGCTGAACGAAGCGGCGCGCATCGGCTACACCGGCGCTGCCTGGCCGCGCCAGTACCAATCCGGCAAGCTGCAGCTCGAACGCAACCTGGAACGCGAGCGCCAGATGCACGCGGCCGGCAGCGGTTTGACGCCGCAGCAGCTGGCCGCACGCCTGCTCGAAGGCTGAATTTATTTAATCAGGAGTCACCGTATGCACTATTCTCCGGGCGAAGCGCACCGGCTGCCGGGCAGCCGCGCCAGCCTTGCCGGCTACCAGGCCACCCACTTCCAGTACGCCGTGCAGGACCGGGTGGCGACCATCACCCTGAACCGGCCGGAGCGCAAGAATCCGCTCACCTTCGACTCCTACGCCGAGCTGCGCGACCTGTTCCGCGCCCTGGCCTACGCGGACGACGTCAAGGCGATCGTCATCGCAGGCGCGGGCGAGAATTTCTGCTCGGGCGGCGACGTGCACGAGATCATCGGGCCGCTCACCAAACTCGACATGCCCGGCCTGCTGGCCTTTACCCGCATGACGGGCGACCTGGTCAAGGCCATGCGCGCCTGCCCGCAGCCGATCGTCGCCAGCGTGGACGGGGTCTGTGCTGGCGCCGGCGCGATCCTGGCCCTGTCCTCGGACATCCGCTACGGCACCGCGCGCAGCAAGACCGCCTTCCTGTTTGCCCGCGTCGGCCTGGCCGGCTGCGACATGGGCGCCTGCGCGCTGCTGCCGCGCGTGATCGGCCAGGGCAGGGCGGCCGAGCTGCTCTATACCGGCCGCGCCATGAAGGGCGAGGAAGCGGAACGCTGGGGCTTCTTCAACCGCCTGTGCGAGCCGGATACGGTGTTGGACGAAGCGCAGGCCTTCGCAGCAACGCTCGCCAACGGCCCGACCTTCGCGCACGGCATGACCAAGAAGATGCTGCAACAGGAGTGGAACATGGGCGTGGACGAAGCCATCGAGGCCGAAGCCCAGGCCCAGGCGATCTGCATGGCGACCAATGACTTCCACCGTGCCTACCACGCCTTCGTGGCCAAGGACACGCCACGCTTCGAGGGGGATTGAGATGGCGGACCGCGATTACCTCGACTGGCCCTTCCTGGAGCCGCGTCACCGCGCGCTGGCGTTGGCGCTCGATGCGTGGGCGGGTGAACACCTGCAGCATGCGCATGGCCGCGACGTCGATGCTGCCTGCCGCGCGCTGGTAAAGGAACTCGGCGCCGGCGGCTGGCTGCAGCATGCCGTTGGCGGCGCCGGCCGGCAGATCGACACCCGCGCCATCTGCCTGATCCGCGAAACGCTGGCGCGCCATGCCGGCCTGGCGGATTTCGCCTTCGCCATGCAGGGACTGGGCAGCGGCGCGATCTCGCTGTTCGGTAAGGCAGAGCAGCAGGAAACCTGGCTGCCGCGCGTGGCGGGCGGCCAGGCCATCGCCGCCTTCGCGCTGTCCGAGCCGCAGGCCGGCTCGGACGTGGCCGCCATGCAGTGCGCCGCCCGGCCCGATGGCGACAGCTACGTGCTCGATGGCGAGAAGACCTGGATCTCCAACGGCGGTATTGCCGACTTCTATGTCGTGTTCGCACGGACCGGCGACGGCGGCGGCGAGGGCGGCAGGGGTTCGCGCGGCATCTCCGCCTTCATCGTCGAAGCCGGCACGCCCGGCTTCGAGATCGCCGAGCGCATCGAGGTGATCGCCCCGCACCCGCTGGCGCGCCTGCGCTTCAAGGCCTGCCGGGTGCCGCTTGCCAACCGCATCGGCGAGGAAGGGCAGGGTTTCAAGGTGGCGATGGCCACGCTCGACGTGTTCCGCACCTCGGTGGCGGCGGCCAGCCTCGGCTTCGCACGCCGGGCGCTGGATGAAGCCTTGAAGCGTGCCCGCGAACGGGCGATGTTCGGCAAGACCCTGGCCGACTTCCAGCTGACCCAGGCCAAGCTGGCGCAGATGGCCACCGGGATCGATGCCGCCGCGCTGCTGACCTACCGTGCGGCCTGGCTGCGCGACGGGGGCAAGCGCGTGACGAAAGAAGCCGCCATGGCCAAGCTGACCGCGACCGAGACCGCCCAGCAGGTGATCGACGCGGCCGTGCAACTGTTCGGCGGGCAGGGCGTGGTCAGCGGCGAGACCGTCGAGACGCTCTACCGTGAAATCCGCGCGCTGCGCATCTACGAGGGCGCGAGCGAAGTGCAGCTCCTGATCATTGCGCGCGAACTGCTGGCCCAGGAGGGGAACTGATGGATATCCTGCAACCACCCGGCTGGGTGCGCCCGAAGGGTTACTCGAACGGCGTCGCCGCCCGTGGCCGCCAGGTCTACGTGAGCGGCATGATCGGCTGGGATGCCGAGTGCCGCTTCCAGACCGACGATTTCGTGGAGCAGGCGCGCCAGGCGCTGGAAAACGTGGTCGCCGTGTTGAAGGAGGCAGGGGCCGGGCCCGAGCACATCGTGCGCATGACCTGGTACGTGCTCGACCGGCAGGAATACCTGCAGGCCGGCGCGGCGCTCGGCGCCGCCTACCGGGACGTGATCGGGCGCCATTATCCGACCATGAGCGCGGTGCAGGTGGCGGCGCTGATGGAAGAACGCGCCCGCATCGAGATCGAAGTGACTGCCGTGGTGCCGGATTGAACGGAAGGCCCATGACCGACCATCTCGTGACCGACCTCGCCTCGCTGGAGGCCCTGTTCGGCGACGTCGCGGCGCCGTCGCTCGCCAAGGAAACCGACAGCCTGCACCCTGTCTACGCGCGCTGGCTGGCGCAGGCGCGCTTCGCCCTGCTGGCCACGAACGGGCCGCAGGGACTGGACGTCTCGCCGCGTGGCGACGCCGGACCAATCGTGCGGATCGTCGACGAACAGACGCTGTTGTTGCCGGAGCGGCGCGGGAACAATCGCATCGACAGCCTGCGTAACCTGGTCGCCGATCCGCGCGCCGGCCTGCTGTTCATGATTCCGGGCGTCGGCGAAACCCTGCGGGTGCGGGGCCGCACGCAGATCTCCGTCGAGCCGGACTTGCTCGCATCGTTCGAACACGAAGGCAAGCGGCCGATCTGCGTCCTGCGCATTGCCGTCGACAAGGTCTTCTTCCAATGTGCGCGTTCGATCCTGCGCTCGCGGCTCTGGCATCCCCAGGAGCACGATACCGCGGGCGTACCGTCGCCGGGGACGATGCTGGCCGCGCTCACCCGCGGCCAGATCGATGGCGGCGCGTATGACAGTGCTCTGCCACAGCGGCAGCGCGATTCGCTTTACTAGATGTCGGTAGCAAGAACAGGCGTTTGGAACTGAATGATCGATCAAGCGAAAGCATCGAGGCTGGCAACCGAAGCGTTTGACCACTGGCAAGCTGGTCGGCATGAGCAATCCCGGCTGCTGTATGAAGAAGCCATTGCTTTGGCTGACCCACAACACTACAGGCTATCGGGCTACCACGGCGAGTACGCGTGTGTACTCAAGCACCTCGGCCGACATGATCAGGCGACTACCCAGTTGGAAAAGTCCCTGGAGACCGAAATCGCCCAGGGCGAGGTGGAAGGATCGCCGGCGCTTATCGTTGCGCGCTATTTTCTCGCAGACCATCTTCTTCGGCTTGGCGAAAGCGCACGTGCGCTTGACACCCTGGCTCCCTCACTCAGCCATGCGCCAGGCAGTTGGCTTACACGGCTGGAAGAGGCTCACGTGCTTTACGCACTGGACAGAAAAGCGGAAGCCAAATCGGCTGCTGCACTAGCTATCCAATACGCTCCTCATCCAGAGAAGGCTGAACAACTCAGGCAGAACCTTCGGGAAGTTCTTCAAACACCGTGAACAAGCACATAGGGAAGCTGAGTCTGCCAATTGTCGGCCTTATCCCGGACCTCGCCGCAGCCCTGACGCTCGATCCCGCGCTGAAACCGATCGCCATGAGCGGCTACCATGACTTGGCGACACCCTTCTACCAGACCGAGCTCGACCTGGCGCGCCTGGGTGCAGGCAACGCAATCCAGATCCGCAACTACGACAGCGGCCACATGAGCTACCTGGACGACCGCGTGCGCCGCCTCCAGAAGGCGGATCTGCGTGCTTTCTACAACAGCGTATCGGTGGCACAATGAAGATCATGCTGCTCTTTTTCTTCCTCCTGGGTACGGCGGGTGCGGCTGACGCGCAGGTGCCGCTTGGCGCCGACGCCCAGCTTCCGCCGGCATTGCGGAACCGTCCGGCCGACGCGTCGCCGGCGGCGGGGGCGGCGCTGCGTGCGCAGGCGCTGGCCAAGCTGGAGGCGCAGTTCCGGGCGGCCGACCTGGATGGCAACCGCACGTTGTCGCGCGAGGAGGCGAAAGGGTTTGGATTCGTCTCCCGGCATTTCGACGCCATCGATACCCGGGGGCGCGGGGCCGTCAGCTTCGACGAGCTGCGCGCCTATCTGGAAGGGGCGCAAGCCAGGCGGCGCTGAGCGGCACGCCAGGTTCCGGGCGGACGCCGCCGCAGGAGCGCTCCTACGTCAAGGCAAGTGTCGAGCACCTTGCCCCTTTCTGCACATCGCGGTAAGTTGGCGATACCAAACCTGAGATAGGGAGAACCGCCATGCGCGCATTGATCGTGACGGCAGCAAGCGCCCTTTGCTTGCTCGGGTGTGCGACGCCCCAGGAAAAGGCAATGCAGCAGCAAGCCGAGATGGAGCGCCTGATCACCGAATTCGGACCAGCCTGCACCCAGCTGGGTTTTGCAGTCAATTCCGACCCTTGGCGGAACTGCGTCGTCCAGCTGGCCGAGCGCGACGGTGTCCGACGCGGCGGCGTATCGACCTCGATCTTCGGCGGCTTCGGCAGCGGGGGACGCAGCGGCCTGGGGATCGGCATCGGCATCGGGCGCTAGCGTGAGCGCAGCCAGCCTTAAGTGAGTTTCCACGCATATCTTTAGGCTGGGACATGGCATCATTCGCGATGAGATCCTCATCCGAAAGGAAAACCATGAAGTTTGCAGTCCATGCCATGCTCGGCTTGTCGCTGGTCGCCGTGAACCCCGCCTTTGCCGCCGCCGCGGCGCCGCCGGCACAGGTTGCGGCGCAAAGTCCTGCCCACGTCAAGGCCGTGCAAGACCTGCTGGCCGCCATGCAGGCCGAGAAAACACTGCGCGGCGTCGCCGCGCGCAGCCGCTATCCGAGCGAAGCACAGCGCAAGGACGTGTTCGCCAAGCTCGACCGCACGCCGCCCGCCGAGGTCCATCGGCGCCTGGCGCTGCCGATGGCGAAGGTGATCTCCGTCGATACCGCGACCGAGATGACCCGCTTCTACAACACGCCCTACGGCAAGCAGCTCATCCAGCAAAAGTTCAACAGCGGTCCGCAGATCATGTTCCCGGGCGCCAAGCCGGTCGTGCCGCCGGAAGAGAAGAAGGAGCGCAAGCGCGCCGCCTACGTCAAGGCCAGCAAGGAGCTCGCCGATGCGCAGCCGGTGCTGGAGAGCGAAGCCTTCAAGCTGCTGCAACAGATCAGCAAGGGGCGCTAAAAGCAGGGTGAGCGCCGGCCCGCGCGCATTTCTGGTACGGTCTCTCCAACAGGAATCGATGGAGGCACCATGAACAAGCAGATCGTACGTGTGATCGAAAACGTGCAGGATGCGGAGCGCGCGCGCCAGGCGCTGCTGGACGCGGGCTTCGACCGGGATGGCATCGAAATCAGCCATACCGGCGACGAGGCCGGCCCGTCGGAAGCCAATTTCACGGTGGGCGACTCGCCCGCGGTGAAGGGCGGCACCGACTACAAGGACGTGTACACGCCGGGACTCGAGATCGGCAAGTGCGTCGTCACCGTCACCGCCGACGAATCGCGGCTCGAGAAGGCGGCGTCAATCCTCGAGTATCACGGCGCCAAGGACAACGACCCGGCGCACAGACACTAAAGCAACGGGCGCCATCCCGCGCCCCTTATCCATCAGCTCCAGCTAAGGTCGGTCTTGCTCAGTGGCAGCTGACGCACCCGCTTGCCGGTCGCGGCAAAGATCGCATTGCATACCGCCGGCGCCAGCGGCGGCAGGGCAGGCTCGCCCAGGCCCGTTACCGGATTGTCGGTCTTGATGAAGTGCGTCTCGATCCTGGTCGGGGTATCCGGCATGCGCAGCAACCCGTAATCGTGGAAGTTGCTCTGCACGATGCGGCCCTTCTCGATGTTCAGCTCCGGGAACATCATGGTCGACAGGCCGTCGATGACCGAACCTTCCACCTGGTTTTCGGCGCCCGACAGGTTGACGATCTGCGAACCGACGTCGGCCGCCACCATCACCCGGTCCACCTTCAGCTTGCCCTCGCGCGACACGGTCACCTCGGCCACCTGCGCCACGTAGCCGCGGTGGCTGAAGTGGAAGGCGATGCCCTGGCCCTGGCCGCGCGGGAAGCTCTTCTTGCCCCAGCCGGCGCGCTGCGCCACTTCGACCAGCACGTTGCGCATGCGCTTGACGTCGTAGGGCTGGCCGCGTTCGAAGCTGGCCGGCACCAGGTCCTTGCTGCCCAACAGCTCGAGGCGGAACTCGAGCGGATCGCGTCCGCCGGCATGCGCCAGCTCGTCGATGAAGCTGTGCAGCACCCAGGAGAACACGCAGCTGCCCGGCGCGCGCCACGGGCCCATCGGCACCCGGGTTTCCAGCATGGTCTGCTCGAACAGGCAGTTCTCCAGCCAGCGGCCCGGGAATTCGTCGCTCGAGAGGTTGCCGCCGCTACCCGGTTGCAGGACGCTCTTGCCCTCGCGCTCGACGCGGTTGGCGAAGGTCACGAAATGGTTGTGCCAGGCCACCGCCTTGCCGGCCGCATCCACACCGCCGCGCAGGAAGTGGAAGCCGCCCGGGCGGAAGTGGTCGTGCTGCAGGTCGTCCTCGCGGGTCCAGGTCAGCTTGACCGGCGCCGCGACCCGCTTCGCGATGGCGGTCGCCTCGACGATGAAGTCCGAGCTCAGGCGGCGCCCGAAACCGCCGCCGCTGCGGATGATGTGGAGCAGGATTTTTTCTTTCGGGATGCCGAAGGTCGATGTCACCAGGGCCTGGCCGGAGCCCGGGTTCTGGGTCGGCGCCCACAGTTCCAGCGCGCCGTCTTCCTTGAACCAGGCGGTGCAGTTCTGCGGCTCCATGCTCGCGTGCGAGATGAAGGGGTAGCTGTAGGCCGCTTCCACCACCTTGGCGGCCTTGCCCAGCGCGCCCGGGACGTCGCCGTCCTTGCGTACCGTGGCGGCGCCGGCCTTCTTTGATGCGGCCTGGGCCTGGGCCGTGAAATCGGCCCAGCTGTGGTTCGCGCCTTCGCCTTCGTCCCACGTCACCTGCAGCTCGCGGCGGGCGCGCAGCGCGGCCCAGGTGGAGGTGGCGACGATCGCCACGCCCGGGCGCAGGCCGTTCAGGTTGCTGGTGCCTTCGACGATGAAGGCATCCTTCACACCCGGCATGGCCTTGATCGCATCCAGGTTGGCCTTGACGGGCTTGCCGCCGAAGACCGGGCACTTGGCATACACCGCGTACAGCATGCCGGGCAGGCGTACGTCGATGCCGAACAGCGGACGGCCAGCAACGATGGCCGCGTTGTCCACGCCGCCGATGCGGGTGCCCAGCAGCTTGTAGGTGGACGGGTCTTTCAGCACCACGCTCTTCGCATCGGGCACCGGTAGCTTCGACGCCGCTTCCACCAGGGCGCCGTAGGCGAGGCGGCGCTTGCTCTGGCCGTGGACGACGGCGCCCTTGGCCGCTGCGCATTCGGAGACCGGCACGCTCCAGGTATTGGCCGCGGCCTGCACCAGCATCATGCGGGCGGCGGTGCCGAGGCGGTGGAAGTTCTCGTAGTTGTTCGGGGTCGAGGTCGAGCCGCCGGCGCCCTGCGGGCCGTACAGGGCGGGGTCGAGGTCGCCCTGGACGACGCGCACGTCCTTCCAATCCACCTCGAGCTGTTCGGCGATCACCATCGGCAGCGAGGTCTTGATGCCTTGCCCGATCTCGGGCTGCTTCGAGATGAGCGTCACGCGTCCGTCACGGCCGATGCGAATGAAAGCGTTCGGGGTGAAATCGGCGCTGGCGGCCGTGTTCGCGGCCGCCGCCAGCACGCCTTCGGCCGACATGCCGAGCATGAAGGCGCCGCCAACGGCGGAAGTGCGCAGGAAGCTGCGGCGGGAAGGGGAGGTCGGTGCGCTCTTCAGTTGGCTCATTTCTTGCCCTTTGCGGTGGAAGCGATCTCGGCGGCGCGATGGATGCCGGCGCGGATGCGCGTGTAGGTGGCGCAGCGGCACAGGTTGCCGGCCATCGCTTCGTCGATCTGCGCATCGGTCGGCTTCGGGTGCTGCTTCAGCAGATGGCAGGCGCTCATGATCTGGCCCGACTGGCAGTAGCCGCATTGCGGCACGTCGAGTTCCTGCCAGGCCAGCTGCAGCGGATGCTGCGCCTTCGGGTCGAGGCCCTCGATGGTGGTGATCTTCTGCTTGCCCAGGCTGGATACCGGCGTCAGGCAGGCGCGCGCCGGTACGCCGTCGATGTGCACGGTGCAGGCGCCGCACTGGCCGAGGCCGCAGCCATACTTGGTGCCGACCAGGCCGAGGCTGTCCCGCAGGGCCCACAGCAGCGGCGTGTCGGGTTCGACCTCCACGGCCTGCGTCTTGCCGTTGATGTGCAGCGTGTATTTACTCATGCGGAGCCTCGTTGTTTGCGGGGAAGAAATAAGAGCGAATCCGACATGCTAATCCAATCGAACGGTCCGAACAATACTGACGGATTGCCTGTCTAACGGAGCGGTATGGATACAAGGAACGTGTAATACTTTGTCATCCTGCTGATCCGTTTCGTGATATTTCATGACCCAACAAGGTCCACGCCTGGCATCGGCGAACCTCAAGCTGCGGCTGGCCTCGGTGGCAGCCGTACTGGTGTTCGCTGCCACCCTCCTGGTAACGCTCTCGACGCTGTCGGTGGCCGAGCGCGACATGAAGGGCGTGATCGGCGACCAGCAGTACACCCTGCTGTCCGGCGCGGCCTCGTTCATGGACGACCGCCTGGCCGAGCGGCTGGGGCAGGTCGAAGCGCTCGCCGCCGGCATTCCGCCACGTCTGCACACCGACTGGGCCGGGCTGCGGGCTTTCCTCGCCGACCAGATGAAGTTCTGGGACGCCAACGAATACCTGAACCTGGTGGTCTTCGATGCCGACGGCGAGCTGCGCCTGTCGGTGCGCGAATTGCCCGGGGCGGCGGCCCTCACCGCGCGCGGCACCGATTACTTCGAGCGCACGCTCCAGACGCGCAAGGGCGTGATCTCGCGGCCGATCCGCAGCCGCCTGACGGGCAACCACATCGTGGTCTTCAGCGCGCCGGTACTGGACGAGTCGGGCAAGGTGGCGGCGGTGCTGACCGGCAGCGTGGACCTGCGGCGTTCCGGCTTCCTGCGCCAGATCAGCACCCTCAAGCCGGGCAAGACCGGCTACCTGTTCCTGATGACGGCCGAGGGCATGGTCATCGACCATCCCGACGAATCGCGCCTGTTCCAGCACGTCGGCCGCACGCCCGGCGTGAACCGGGGCACCGACCGCGCCCTGGCCGGCTTCGAGGGCTGGCTCGAAACCGAAAGCAAGGACGGTACCGATTCGATCTACGCCTACAAGCGCCTGCGCTCCACCGGATGGATCCTGGCGGCGCGCTATCCGAGCGCGGAGGCCTTTGCCCCGATGGACAGGATGCGCCACAACGCCTTCTTCAGCGCCGGCGGCCTGGCGCTGGCTTCCGGCCTGCTGGCCTGGGTGCTGGTGTTCCGGCTGCTGGCGCCGCTGCAGGACCTGCGCGACAACGTCGCCGCGATTCGCGAGGACGGCGCCGACATCGACGTGCTGCGCGACGGGCGCAAGGACGAAATCGGCGAACTGGGGCGGGCCTTCCATGCGCTGATGGCCGAGCGCGAGCTGGCCGAGAACCACCGGGCGGCCAGCGAGCGGCGCCTGCGCATGATCACCGACAACCTGCCTGTCCTGATTGCCTATATCGACCGCCGCCACTGCTTCCGCTTCGGGAACGCCACCTACGAAAAGTGGTTCGGCATCACGCCCGAGCAACTGGTCGGGATGCCGGTGGCGAAACTGCTGGGTGCGGAAACCGAGGCGGACATCTCGCCGCACCTGGAGCAGGCCTTCGGCGGGCAGGCGGTGACGCACGAGGTGCGCATTCGGGTGCAGGGCGAACCGCGCATCCTGCAGGGCACCTACATCCCGGACCAGCAGCCGGACGGCAGCGTGGCGGGTGCGTACGCGCTGGTGCACGACATGACCCACGTGAAGGAAGTCGAGGAGCAGCTGCAGCAGCTGGCGCGGGTCGACACCCTGACCGGCATCGCCAACCGGCGCATGTTCGGCGAGACCCTGCACCACGCGCTCGACCGCGCGCGCCGCAGCGGCAAGCCGCTGGCCCTGGCCTACCTGGACATCGACCATTTCAAGAAAATCAACGATACCCATGGACACGGCATCGGCGACGAAGTGCTGAAGGAATTCGCGCGCCGCCTCAGCGCCGGCGTGCGCGCCACCGACACCCCGGCGCGCCTGTCGGGCGACGAGTTCGTGGTCATCCTCGAAGAAATCGGCACGCGCGTCGAGGCCGAGCACATCGCGGGGAAGATCGTGGAAAGCATGCGGGTGCCGTTTCGCACCAGCTCCGGGCCGGTGCAGGTCTCGACCAGCGTCGGCGTGGCGCTGTCGCAGCCGCGCCAGCCGCAGGAACAGCTGCTGGCGGCGGCCGACAGCGCGCTGTACCTGGCGAAGGGGCAGGGGAGGAATGGGTATGCGTTTTTCGAGGGCTGAGCCTCGATACTGCTCATCAGCGCGCTTGACCCGCTGACCCGTCAACGTCGTTCCGGCGAAGGCCGGAACCCAATTTTTCATGCAAGCTGGTTCAAGGTGATTGCACCGCAACGCTACGAAACTTGGGCCCCGGCCTTCGCCGGGGCGACGTGCTGAGGGTAACTGTGAACTTGATTGCTTTGGCCGTTCAACAATGTAAGCCTGGGCGCGAGATCACAAGCCCTGCGGATAGGTCTCCGGCGGCTCGTCCGAATGCCAGCCGCTGGTCGCATCCAGCGGCGTCACCGCGCTGCTGCGGTCGATGTGGATCACCGCATCGAACTGACGCGGCAGCTGGGCCATGAAGTAGTGGCTCTGGCGCTCGGTGCGCGGCAGGTAGAGCACGCCGATGGCGCGTTCCAGCCGTTCTTCCATCAGCAGGTCGCGTGCCGCGCCGGGTTCGCGCAGCGGCAGGAAGAAGCGCTCCATGCCGACGCTGTGCAGCAGGTGCTCGTAGCTGCCGGGCATGCCGGGCCGGACGTGTTTGTGTTCGGCAGGGCCGTCCCATTCCGAGGCCGCCGTCACCCGGCCGTCATAGGTGGTGAAACCGATCAGGCAGGCATCCTGGCCATAGGCCTTGCGCGCCAGCTCGCCCACGTTCCATTCGCCCTGGCGCCCGATCTCGGTGGCGCGCGCGTCGCCGATGTGCGAGTTGTGCTCCCAGACGATGATCTTGGCCGGCTTGCCCTCGCGCGACAAGTGCCGCGCGAGCGCGTCGAGGGTTTCGGCCATGTGGCTGTCGCGCAGGTTCCAGGACGAGATGCGCCCGCGGAACATGGTGCGGTAGTACTCCTCGGCGTTCTTCAC
This sequence comes from Massilia sp. LC238, assembly GCF_000735635.1. Classification (NCBI taxonomy): domain Bacteria; kingdom Pseudomonadati; phylum Pseudomonadota; class Betaproteobacteria; order Burkholderiales; family Oxalobacteraceae; genus Massilia; species Massilia sp. LC238. Next base: position 92,380 of record NZ_JNNN01000025.1, read on the forward strand.
CAGGCGCGCGTTCTGCTGGGCGTAGAAGAAGGCATCTTCGGCGCTGGCGCCGTCGGCCTGCATGTAGTCGAAGGCGCGCTGCTGCAAATCCTGCAGCGCCGCGTTGACGCCTTTCTGGCACGACTCCGACAGGCCGACGCTGGCCGCATAGCCGTAATGCTGGCTGTCCTGGTCGTAGTGGTCGAAGCAGGCGTAGCGGCGCCGGGTTTCCTCGGCGGCTACCGGGTCGACTCCTTCCAGGTAGCGCACGACTTCCTGGATCGAGGTGAACAGGCTGTACAGGTCGAGGCCGTAGAAGCCGGCCTTGGTCCTGCCACCCCCGGCGCCCGCGGCGTCGTTGCGCTCCCGCAGCCACTCCACGAAAGCCAGTACCGAGGTATTCCTCCACATCCAGGCGGGAAAGCGTTCGAAGCCGGACAAGGCGGCGCGCCCGTCGGTGTCCGCGCCTTCGCCGCGCACGTAGCGGTTGACGCGCCAGGCGTCCGGCCAGTCGGCTTCGACCGCCACCGCCGTGAAGCCCTTTTCCTCGATCAGGCGCTGGGTGATGCGCGCGCGCTCGTCGTAGAACTCGGCGGTGCCATGGGTGGCTTCGCCCAGCAGCACGAAGCGCGCATCGCCGACGAGCTCGAGGAGCGGGTCGTAGTCGGACGCGCTGCCCGTGAGAGGCCGGGCGGCCGCACGCAGGACGCCGCTTTCGTGGTCGGTGACGCTGGCCATGGACGCATCGCCTCGCTCAGTGCAGGTAACGGCTGCCGGATTGCTCGCTTGGGGGGATCATCGGCGCCTGGCCATGCTCGTCCTGCTGGTTCATCTGCGGCAGCCGGGCCGGCATGTTGTCGCTGACGCGGTAGGTCTTGTCGCGCGTGCCTTGCCACAGCAGGGCCAGGCCGGCCAGTCCGATCAGCAGGCCGCCCGGAGAGCGGCGCATCAGGCTGAGCAGGCCCAGCATGCCGCCGCCCACCAGGGCCGGATGGGCTCCTTCGAGATAGTCGGGGCCGCGCTCGTCCCGGGCGCTGCCGCGCGAGCCGCGCAGGCACGCGGACAGTCCGCCGCGCGCACGCTGCCCGGCCTCGAGCTCGCGGGCCGGCTCGTAGCGGTTGTAGCGCGCCGGCGAACGGCTGGTATCGGATTCGTAGCCGCGCATGCTGCTGCCGTCGGCCGCGGCCCGGGCGCGCTCGCGCACGCGTTCCGCACTGTCTTCCAGGCGATGGGTCGCCTCCTGGGCGCCGTGGCGGGCGCGTTCGAGCATCGGCGCCGCCTTGGCCTGCACGCGGTCGGCGCCGCGCGACAGGGCGCTGGCGGCGCTGTCCTTCAGCCCCACCAGGCGGTCGCCGGCGCTGTGCAGCACACCGTCGACCGTCGCCCCGGTGCGGGCGCCGGCTGCGCGCACCGCGGACACTGCGCGCGAACGGCGCGCTGAGCCGCGTTCGGGATCCAGCAGGTACATCAGCAGCGCTCCGGCCGCTGCCGCACCCAGCCATTTACCCACGCTGCCCACATCGGTTGCCGTCTCGGTTGGAATTGGTTTCATGTCCGCTCCTTTCTGTTGTCCTTGTTCCCCTGCTGCCCACCATTCGGCGCGGCGGGCGCCGCCCATGCCTGTGCCAGCAGGTCCTGTACTTCTTCGTCATCCGTCTGCCCGAACGACCGGTAGAACTGGCCGACCGCATGGAAGCGGGGCGGGGCAATCGGGCAGACGACTTCGTCGGCTTCGCGCGCGAGCCGTTCGAGGGTGTCGGGCGCGCCTACCGGCGCCGCCACCACCAGTTGCGCGACCCGGTGCTTGCGCACCGCCTGGACCGCGGCCAGCATGCTGGCCCCGGTCGCAATGCCGTCGTCGACCAGGATCACGCAGCGGCCTTCGAGTCGCGGCGGCGGGCGACCGCCCCGGTAGAGGCGGTCGCGCCGCTCGAGCTCGGCCAGTTCGCGCGCGGCCACCTGGTCCACCTGTTCCTGGGTCACGCCCAGCAGGCCGGGCACGCCCGGCTGCAGCACGCGCACGCCGCCGCTGCCGATCGCGCCCATCGCGTATTCCTCGTTGCCGGGCATGCCCAGCTTGCGCACCAGCAGGACGTCGAGCTCCGCGCCGAGGGCCTGGGCCACCACCAAGGCCACCGGCACGCCGCCGCGCGGCAGGCCGAGCACGATCGGGTCGGCCTGGCCGGCGAGATGCCGCAGGCAGCGCGCCAGTTGTCGGCCGGCGTGGATGCGGTCCTTGTAGCCTTCGGTCTCCGGCATGGTGAAGCGCATAGAACGAAACGTAGCCATGGTAGAACGCAAAACGGCCGCGCCGCGCCGCGGCAGGGCGCCGCAACGCGGGACGCGGACCATGGACTGCGCCGGGCGCGTGGCCGGGCGATTACTGGATGGTCAGGCGGCGTGCTTCAGTACCCTGCTTTTTGGGCAGGCTCAGCTGCAGTACGCCGTTCTCCAGCTTTGCCTGTGCCGAACCGTCGTCGACTTCGGTGGGCAGGGCGAAGCTGCGCATGAACCTGCGTGCGGTGCGTTCAGCATACACCACGGTTTCACCCTCGCGGCGTTCGTTTGCCGAGCGGCATTCCGCCTCGATGGTGACACGCTGCCCGTCGACCGAGACCTTGACGTCCTCCTTGTTCACGCCGGGGAGTTCGGCCTGGATTTCGTAGGTCTTCTCGGTTTCGCTGACGTCCAGCCGCGGCGTCGCGGCAGCTTCGCCGGCCCATTGCCCACCCTGTGCGAGCGGGGCGAAGAAGTCCTGGAACATGCTCTCGACCATGCGCCCGAACTGGTCCTCGACGGCGCCCGGACGGTAGGCCGGGAGCGGGCTATTGCCTCGTCTAATGAGATTCATGATGGCCTCCATGGATAAGGACTAAGAACCTATCCCAGTAGGGAATGAGTCGTTGCTAGCGCGCCTGACAAGCGGGGGCCGCGTTGCTCGTCCTTGCATGGCTCGCCATGCGGCGTCCTCGCGCCTTGCCCGCGCTTGCCATGCATCGCCATCAACTTCCTCCTCCCTACTGGGATAGGTCCTAAGAGTGCCGGTGGGTGCCGGCAATGTCTTTATAGGATGGAGGCAGCAGCTTTTCAAGCGGGCACAGGTGTGTCCGCCTGGTCCTCAGCCAAGCAGCCTGCGGTGGAAGCGCAGGTGGTCTTCCACAAACGTCGAAATGAAGTAATAACCGTGGTCGTAGCCCTCATGCCGGCGCAGGGTCACGGGCTGGCCCGCACGGGCGCAAGCTTCCTCGAAGGCTTCCGGATACAGCTGCTCGGCCAGGAATTTGTCGGCCAGCCCCTGGTCGATCAGGATCCCGCCCGGGAAGGGCGCCGTGTCCATCGCGGCCATCAGTTCGCTCGCATCGTACTGGCGCCAGCTCGCCTGGTCGGCGCCCAGGTAGCCGCCGAAGGCCTTCTGGCCCCACGGGCAGCGCATCGGCGCCGCGATCGGCGCAAAGGCCGACACCGAACGGAACAGGCCTGGATTGCGCAGCGCCATCATGAGCGCGCCATGCCCGCCCATCGAGTGCCCGAAGATGCCCACACGGGCCGGGTCGGCCGGCAGCTGGGCTACTACCTGCTCGCGCAGTTCCAGGATGTGGCTGTACATGCGGTAGTGCTGCGACCATGGCGCCTCGGTGGCGTCGACATAGAAGCCGGCGCCCGCCCCGAAGTCCCAGCTGTCGGTCTCGCCGGGCACGCCGGCGCCGCGCGGGCTGGTATCGGGCGTGACCAGGATCAGGCCTTCCTGCGCCGCCACGCGCTGGGCGCCGGCCTTGATCATGAAGGTCTCTTCGGTGCAGGTCAGGCCGGCGAGGTAGAACAGGACAGGCAGGCGCTTGCCTTCGGCGCCGGGCGGCAGGTAGACGGAAAAGCGCATCGGCAGGCCGATGGCGGTCGAATCGAAGCGGTAGAAGCGCTGGACGCCGCCGAAGCAGGCGTGTTCGCTGAGAAGTTCGAGCATGGGTTCGCTGGATGAGTGGTCAATCCCGCAAGTATGCCCTGTGGCGTTGCAGCTTGCCAGTCACACGAATCCGAGCGCGCCGAGCAGGGCGCCGGCGCCCAGCATCCACAGCAGGTGCAGACGGGTACGCCAGATGAGCAGGCAGGATAGCAGGGCCAGCAGCCAGGCCGGCCAGCTGCTCTTGCCAGACCCGGCGCCGGCGAGCAGCCAACTGGTGGCCAGCAGCATGCCGATCACGATCGGTGCCATGCCGAGGCGAAAGGCGCGCACCGCGCGCAGCTCGCGGTTGCGGTGTCCCCACTGCGCGATGTGGTAGTTGAGGATGGAGGAGGGCAGCAGGATGCCGGCCATGGTCAGCGCCACGCCGCCCAGCGCGGCGCCGAGGCTGCCGGTGTTCATGCCCAGGTGCCAGCCCATCAGCGCGACGAACAGCACGTTGGGACCCGGGGCCGCCTGCGCCAGCGCGATCGCATCGCTGAACTGCGACTGGGCCAGCCAGCCCTTGTCTTCGACCAGGAAGCGCTGCATGTCGGCGCTGACCGAGATCGCGCCGCCGAACTGCATCAGCGACAGCATCAGGAAATGGACGAACAGGCTGAGCCAGTCGTGCCATCCCAGAACGAGCGGAGCCGCCGTCATCGCAGCCTGCGCCAAGCCAGCACGCAGCCGAGCGCACCCAGCGTGGGCAGCACCCAGATCAGCGGCGCACGCAGCCAGGCCAGCAAGGCGAAGGCGGCCGCAGCGATCCCGACCGAGCAGGGAAGCGGGATCGGGTTCCTGGCCAGCGCGCTCGACAGCTTCAGGCCGGTGGCGGCGATCAGGCCGGCGGACACGGCCGCCATGCCGCGCAGCGCGCCGGCCACCGCGGGATGGTCCGCATACTGCGCGTGGAAGGCCGCCAGCACCAGCACCAGCAGCAGCGGCAAGGCCAGCAGGCCGGCGACCGCGGCCGCGGCGCCGGGCAGCCCGAACCAGCGCGCGCCGATCATGATCGACAGGTTGAGCACGTTGGGCCCGGGCATGATCTGCGCCACGGCCCAGTCCTCGATGAATTCTTCCTGCGTCAGCCAGCGCTTGCGCTCGACAATCTCGCGCTGGACGACCGCCAGCACCCCGCCAAAGCCTTGCAGG
>NZ_JNNN01000027.1:0-709 GCF_000735635.1 Massilia sp. LC238
TGGTGACGGCGCCCCGGCCGGTAATGAAATCGAAGGTGGCGCCGGTGCGGTCGCGGGCGACCAGCACGCAGACGTGTTCACCGTTGATGCCGCGTCGGCTGGCTACACCTGCGCGCTTGCGCGGCGGCCGGTCGAGCGTGCGCGAGCCCTTCTGTGATTCGAGCAGGAACAGTTCATCGGCCTCGGCGATGCCGACCAGCGCTGCAGGACGGTCATCCTCGGTCAGGTGCAGGAAGCGGTGGCGCCAGCGGAAGCTGGTGTTGCGGTGCACGCCGAGCCGGTCTGCCGTTTTCCGCACCGACTGGCCCTCGAGCATGCCGTCCAGATAGTCGAGCCATTTGCCGCGGTGGCGCAGCCGGGCAAGCGGCGTACCCGTCAAGGCACTGAAGGTCTTGCCGCAGGCACAGCAGCGATAGCGCTGTACGCCGCGGTCGTGTCCGTGGCGATGCAGCCGCCGACCATCACAGACCGGACATGACGATGGGCTCCTGGCCTCCTCGATCGTCGCACAGACACGGTCCAGTCCAACTATCGGGCGTAAAAGCGCGAGCAACTGTTCGCGCTGGCGCCGCGTCAGCTGCGCGACACGCGCCAGCCACGGTTTGAAGCTTGCCGCCTGCATTGCCACCTCCACTGTCGATCGGACAGTGGTTTGACATCGGTTCAGCTCAACAGTTCAAGATCTCCAACACCTAACGGTGACAGCGCG
>NZ_JNNN01000028.1:0-27213 GCF_000735635.1 Massilia sp. LC238
GACTTGAGGGCTTCGTTGTACGTCTTCCAATTGGTCGTGCGGTACTTCTGTGGAGCTGGTTTCATCCGCTCAGGCTACCAGACCTGCGGGTGCTACGCTGGTCGAGCCTGATTTGCGCAACAAAGCCACGCAGCCGCCTGCCGCCCAGACTGACTGAAGCGGCAAAAGAGCGATGAGCAGGACGAGGAGGACTTTCTTCATTCAATTTCAATTGCTTGTCAGGCTATTCCGGTTGGATTGTGTGCGGTCCATCCAACCGTTCAAGAACGTGGTGTTGGCATAGACAGGTTGCGTTGTGATGCACTTTATTGCAAAAATATCCACTTTCTTGCTTGGGTGCTTCCGGCCAGCTCAATGTTCGTTTAGGCGCTTTGCTGGAAAAACTTCGTCCTGAACTGCGTCAATGGTGCGGATTAGCGCAAAGACGAACTGTAAAAATAAAATTCGGCCAGACGCGCAAACAGGCAAGGCCGGTCGCTGAGGATATCGATAATCACGTTTTGTCTGGCGTCGAGGCCGCTGAGGAGGAACCGAACAGTGCATGCAAAACGATGACCGCCGCACCAACAGTGATGCCGATATCGGCGATGTTGAATGCTGGCCAGTGGTACGTGCCCGCATATAGGTCAATCCAGTCGACAACGCCCATGCGTGCGGTGCGGTCGACCAGGTTTCCAATTGCACCGCCAAGTATGAGCGCCAATGCTGCTCTCTCCGTGGCCGTCGCCGCCGGCTTCCTGATCATTTGAATGATCAATACCGACGCCAGCACGGCCACAAAGATGAACAGGTAACGTTGCCACCCGCCCGCCGTGGCGAGAAGGCCAAAAGCCGCTCCCTGGTTGATAACATGGACGATGTTCAACGACGGCAGCAGCTCAACCTGCTGGCCGTAGGCCAGCCGATCCACGACCTGGGCCTTCGTGACCAGGTCGGTGGCGGCGATCAGCCCGGCGCCCAGGACGGCAGAGAGCGGTGAAAGATGTTTGGCCATGGTTCCGTCAAATGCCTTCCGCTACGTTCTCTGCCGGGCGGGCAAAGCGCTGGTACAGCGTCGGCAGCACGAACAGCGTCAGGATCGTGGCCGAGATCAGCCCACCGATGACCACGGTCGCCAGCGGCCGCTGCACCTCGGCCCCGGCGCCTGTCGCCAGTGCCATCGGGACGAAGCCCAGTGATGCGACCAGGGCCGTCATCAACACGGGCCGCAGCCGCCGCAATGCGCCTTCGCGAACGGCTTGCGCCCACGGCAATTGTTTCGCCAGGTCGTCGATCGATCCCGCCATCACCAGTCCGTTAAGGACGGCAACGCCGGACAGCGCAATGAATCCGACAGCGGCCGAAATCGAGAATGGCAGCCCACGCAGCCAGAGCGCTGCAATCCCGCCGATCAGGGCCAGGGGCACACCCGTGAAGACGACTGCGGCGGCGCGCCAGGAACCGACCGCCGAATACAGCAATACGACAATGAGCGCGAAGCAGGCCGGTACCACGACGGCCAGGCGCATCCGCGCGCGTTCCAGGTTCTCGAACTGCCCGCCCCAGGTGAGCCATACGCCGGCCGGTACCCGTACGTCCGCATCGATACTCGCGCGCGCCTCGCTGACCACGCCGGCTATGTCACGGCCGCGTACGTTGGCCTGGACGACCACGCGGCGCTTGCCGTTTTCCCGGCTGATCTGGTTCGGTCCCTTGGCCGTCTCGAGTATTGCCACCGACCCCAGCGGAACGAAGCTGCCGCCCGGCGTCAGCACAGGCAGCAGGCGCAAGGCTTCCACATCGTTGCGGGTCTTTTCGCCCAGTTTCACTACGACGTCGAAGCGCCTGTCTCCCTCGTAGATCGACCCTGCCTCGCGTCCGGCGATGGCTGCGGCCAGGGTGTCGTGCACGTCCTGGGCGGTCAGGCCGACCCGTGCCATGGCGTCGCGATCCAGCCGGACATCAAGCAGCGGAAGCCCCTGCACCTGCTCCACGCGGACGTCTTCCGCGCCCTCGACCGCGCGCAGTTTTGCCGCGACCTGTTCGGCGGTGCGGAGCATGGCGTCGAAATCGTCGCCATAGACCTTGACGGCGATGTCGCCACGCACGCCGGCCAACAACTCGTTGAAGCGCATCTGGATCGGTTGAGTAAGCTCGTAGTTCTGGCCTGGAATGCCAGCAACCGCTTTCTCGATCTTTTCAACCAGCTCAGCCTTGCTCATACGAGGTTCCGGCCACTCCGAGCGGTCTTTCACGATGACAAAGGTATCGGTGATGTTCGGCGGCATCGGGTCGGCCGCCAGTTCGGCTGTACCCGTTCTTGAAAACACCAGCTTCACCTCGGGCAGCTTGCCGACCGCCTTCTCCACCGCAAACTGCATGGACTGGCTCTGCTCCAGGGAAGTGCCCGGGATGCGTGCCACCTGGAGCAGTACGTCCTGCTCATCGAGCGTCGGAAGAAATTCCTGTCCAAGCGTCGTGAACAGGCCGAGTGCGCCCGCGAAACCGACCGCGGCCAAAACGCCGGTCAGCTTAGGCCGTGCGAGAGCACGGTCCAGCCACGGTGCGTACGACGAGGACGCGGCCTTGACCAGTTTGTTTTCCTTTTCATCGACATGGCGCGAGAGCCAGAGCGCAATCGCGGCCGGCACAAAGGTGAGCGAGAGGACGAAAGCGAAGACCAGTGCAAGAATCACCGTCACCGCCATCGGTGCGAACATGCGGCCTTCCACCCCCTGGAACGTCAACAGGGGCACGTAGACGAGAATGATGATCGCCTGGCCGTAGACGCTTGGCCGGATCATCTCGCGTGCGGCGGCGGCGACGGTCTCGAGCCGCTCCGCCTTGGTCAATATCCTGCCGGTCGCATGCTGGCGTTCCGCGATCCGGCGCAGCGCGTTTTCCACGATGATGACCGCGCCGTCGACAATCAGGCCGAAGTCCAGGGCGCCCAGGCTCATCAGGTTTGCCGACAGCCCCGCTTCGAGCATGCCCGCAGAGGTCATCAGCATCGTAACCGGGATGACCGCCGCGGCGATCAGTGCCGCGCGCAGGTTCCCGAGGAGTGCGAACAGCACGGCGATCACCAGCAGCGCACCCTCGGTAAGGTTGGTCGCCACGGTCTTGATGGTGGCATCGACCAGCCGCGTGCGGTCAAGCACGGGCCGGATCAGCAGGTCCGGCGGCAAGGAGCGCGCGATCTCTTTCAGGCGGGCATCCACCGCGGCGGCAACCGTCCGGCTGTTCTCCCCGATCCGCATCACGGCGGTACCGACGACGACCTCCTGCCCGCCTTCGGATGCGGATCCGAATCGCACTTCCTGTCCCATGCCGACGGTCGCGACGTGCGAAACCAGTACCGGCGTGCCGCTACGGGTCGTGATGACGGTCTTCGCCAGTTCCTCGGCTGACGTGATGCGCGCGTCGGCCTTGACCGTCAGGGCTTCCCCGTTCTGAACGACCACACCGGCGCCGGCGCTTGTGTTATTGCGCTCGAGCGCTTCGCCCAGCATGGTCAGGCTGATCCCCAGGGCTGCCAACCGCTGCGGATCGGGCGTGACCACGTACTGTTTGACGTAGCCCCCGATGACGTCCACGCCTGCCAGCCCTTCGGTATTCTTGAGCTGGGGTGCGACGATCCAGTCCTGCACCGTTCGCAGGTAAGTGGCTTTTTCGGCAGCACTGCGCAGCACTTCGCCTTCTGGAGTGACATAGCTGCCATCGGCCTGCAGCCCAGCCGCCGGCCCCGCTTTCGGGGCAGGCTTCGAGGCGTATTCGACCGTCCACATGTAGACGTCGCCGAGCCCGGTCGCGATCGGGCCCAGGCTTGCGGTAGCGCCTGGCGGCAGCGAGCGCTCGACGGCGCGCAGCCGTTCAGCCATCTGCTGGCGCGCGAAATAGATGTCCGTACCGTCCTTGAAGACGGTAGTCACCTGCGCAAACCCGTGCCTGGTCAGCGACCGGGTGGATTCCAGGCCAGGTATCCCGGCAAACGCCGTTTCGATCGGATAGGTGATCTGCCGTTCCACGTCGGCCGGCGCAAGCGCAGGTGCAACGACGTTGATCTGCACCTGGGTGTTGGTGATGTCCGGTACTGCGTCGATCGGCAGGCGCGTCAGCGCAAGTGCCCCGAGGATCGACAGGAGGATCGTTGCGATGAGCACATGCCACCGCCGCGCAACGGAAAAGTTGACGATACGAGCAATCATGGTTGGGTGTCCTTCAGGAGCCGTCGAGTGAAGAGATCAGTCATCGTCTCCCGCCTCTCCTTTTCCATGCTCCGCTTTCAGCAGATACGTATTGCTGACCGCAACCTGTTCGTTGCCTTCCAGGCCACCCATCACCTTGACGTAGCCGGCCGCGTTACCGCCGAGGACAACGTGCTTGATCGCGAATCCGTCTTTCTCCCGAACGAATACGCTGGGCCTGTCCTCGACGGTTTGCACAGCCGTCCGTGGAATGGCCAGTTGCGTGCCGCCGGCGCTCCCTTCGAGCGCAATCGATGCCCGGACCGTTTCGCCGATACGCCACGCGCCGCGGCCGTTCGACAAGCGTGCAATGGCTCGTACCTGGCGGGTCGCGGGATCGAGGACACGCGAGACATGCGTGATACGGCCCGTGCCCGTGCGGCCGTCGGTCGACACGTCCACTGTCGTGCCCACGGCGACGCGGGCAGCGTCGTCCGGCGAGAGCGAAAGTTCGGCAGCCAGCTCGTTGAGGTCGGCGACCTCGAAAAGATGGGCGTCCGGTGCGACGATGTCGCCCAAGGCGATCTGTCGTGCCGTGACATTGCCCTTGATGGGCGAGCGCAGCATCAACCGATTGAGCTGTCCCCCGCTGCTTGCGCCTGCGGCAGCGAGCTGCTGCTCGGCCAGGCGAAGACGGGTGCGTGCTTCTTGCGCGGCATTGCGCGCAATCTCGAACTCCTGCCGCGAGGTGACTTTTTCGCCGTACAGACGCTCTTCGCGTGCAAAATTGGCCTGCGACAGTTCGTACTGCCGCTTGGCGATCTCGACGTCGGCCCTGAGCTGGGCGACGTCACGGCTTTCAATCACGGCAAGCACGTCGCCACGAGCGACCGGGTCGCCAAGGTTGCGCCGGATCTCGACCACCCTGCCCCCTACGGCGCTCGAGACGACCGCTGCATGCTTCGGATCCGCCGCGATGACTGCCGGCGCCTCGACGGCCCCGGCGAACGATTGCCGGACCGGCATGACCTCGATTCCTGCCGCTTTGATCTGCTGGTCCGACAGCGCGACAAAGTCTTCCTTGGCTTCGGCCTCGCCGCCTTCTTTCTCCGCAGCTTCGCCCCGCTCTCCGGCCTCGCCCCTGGATTCGCCTTTTTCGGCCTTTTCGGCCTGTTCGCCTTTGGCATTCGCGCTTTGCTCGCCATGTTCGGCAGCTTCTTGACGGCTGGCCGTTTCCGGCTTGGGCGAGCATGCGCTCAAGAGGATCATCGCGGCACACAGGCCCGATCGGAATACCGCTTGCATGGGTCAGTCCTTATAAATTGGAGAGTTGGAACCTTGTAGCCGAGCCAGACGCGCCCGTGCCGTATGAAGTGCTGCGAGCGCATCGACCGAGCTTTCGCGGGTTTCGGCCAGCGAGCGTTCGGCCTCGATCAATTCGAGTTGCGGGAATTTTCCCTCGGCATAACCGATCCTCGCGATACGTGCCGCTTCTTCTGCCGCTGCCAGTGCGGGGCCGTTGGCGGCGCGTGCAGCCGCCAGTGCGTCGGCCACCTCGGCTTCTGCCTGTACAGTAGACTGTTCGACTTCCAGTACGACGGCGCGGCGCACGGCGGACGCGCGATCGAATTCCGCCCGGGACCGTGCAAGCGCGGCGCTGCCCTGGTTGAACAATGGCAGGGGGACGGACAGGCCCAGCACAGCTGCCTTGTCGGAAGTTTCGCCATACCGGCGCATGCCGGCGGTCAGCGTGACGTCCGGTACCCGCTCACGCCTGGCCGCATCGACGCGAGCCTCTGCAGCGGCCAGTTCCGCCTCCGCCGTCGCAATCGCCAGCTGCTGCCGCGCCGGCGGTGCCTTCTCGCTCCCTTCGATCTGCTCAAACCAGGCGGACGCTATCGCGAACGGCATTGGCGCGCCTGTCAGCCGTGCGATCGTTTTCTGCGCCAGCTCGGCGGCACGCATTGCCTTTCCCAGGCGAACCTCGGAATTAATTCGTAGCACGTCCGCCCGTTGCTCTTCTATGGGAGATGCTTTTCCGGCCCGTACCCGCTCGCGTGCCGCGTGATGCGCGCGTTCGGCCAGCTCATGACCGGCTTTTGCGATCGCAAGGTAGCGCTCACTGGCGGCAAGGTTAACGAACGCCTCGGTGATCTGGAACGTCAGTTCGGCTTCAGCGGAGCGTGTACCAACGTCGGCAGCAGCGCGCTCGGCCTGGGCCACGCGTAGCCGGGCGCCCCGCTTGCCTCCCAGCTCCAGGGGCATCGACAGCGAAACCGTCTTTTCTCCCCCGCCGAAACCGGAATAGCGACCCGACCCCATCACATTTTCCGCTTCCACGGAAAGTGTCGGATTCGGCCGCAGGCCGGACAGGCGCACATTGGCGTCTGCAGCCCGCAGTGCTGCATTGGCGCTCTGCAGTTGCGGCGCCTGGCCGCGGGCTCTGGCAACGGCGTCGGCAAGCGTCAGTGCCGTGCCTTCGGCAAAGGCAGGACCCACAGCTGCGCACATGGCCAGCAAGGCTGCGGTGACACAGAAGTTCATCTTGGTGCGCATGATCGAATTCGCTTGACGGATTGGTAAATGAACTTTATAAACCTTGAAGCCACTTTAAGGTCAAGCACATGTCACGCACTTTTACGATAGGCCAGCTGTCAGCTGCGGCGCAGACTCCTGCGGCGACGATTCGCTATTACGAAAAAATCGGCTTGCTCGATTCCCCATCCCGGACCGGCAGCAACTATCGGCTGTACGGCAGCGAGGATGTGGCCCGCCTGAGCTTCGTTCGCCGTGCACGGGAAATCGGCTTCACGATCGATCAGGTACGAAGTCTGCTGGCGTTTTCCGACAACCGCGATGGCGACTGCTGTGCCGTGACTGCGCTGACCGAGCAGCATCTTGCCGAAGTCGAGCAGAAGATCCGGGACCTCAACTTATTGAAGGACCACCTTTCCCGTTTGCTCATCTCATGTCGAGGCGGTCGGTTTTCCGACTGCAGCATCATCGGTGCCCTGTCACCTCAGCAATAGATTATTCCCTCGGCTGGAGCCGCTCCTCACGTGGTGAACACGCTTGACCTTGAAGCGGGTTGAAGCTTTATCCTTCGAAAATATCTGTCCGAAGGCTCATCGTCATGACACAAAACCAAACCCCTGCGGCAGCTCGCCTCGAAACCGAACTGTTTGTCTCCAAGATGGACTGCCCTTCAGAAGAGAATCTAATTCGGATGGCCTTGGGCAAAGTCTCGGGCATCGACAACATTGCCTTCGACCTCAACGCCCGCACCGTGACTGTGCTTCACCATGGGAAAGCGGATGCCCTTGTGGAGGTGCTGCAGCCCTTGCGGCTGGGTGTCGAGTTGCGCGGTTCTCATCCAGCCAAGCCGAAAGTCCACAGCAAACGTATGCTGAGTACCCTCGGGATTCCCAAGATGGACTGCCCTTCCGAGGAGAACATGATCCGCATGGCACTGGCGGATGTCGGCGGAGTTCAGTCCCTGAACTTTGACCTCTCCCAGCGGCAGCTCCACGTTGCGCATACGGGAGAAGTCGATTCCATCCTGCAGAAGCTGGCCCCACTGAAGCTCGGCGCCCATCTGATCGGGTCGCAACTGGATTCGTCCCAGGAGGAAGCCAGTCACGACAAGGCCGGCGACGCGTCGGAGGCGAAGACGCTCCGGCTGCTGCTGGCTATCAACGCCATCATGTTCGTGGTCGAGCTGGTGTGGGGCCTGATTGCCGAATCAACCGGCTTGGTGGCTGATTCATTGGACATGTTTGCTGATGCTGCTGTCTACGGCCTGGCCCTTTACGCAGTAGGTAGGGCGGCTGCGCTGAAGACGCGTGCAGCGCATTTGGCCGGCTGGCTGCAGCTCGTGCTCGCGCTGGGCGCGCTCAGTGAAGTGGTTCGCCGGGCCTTCTTCGGGAGCGAACCAGAATCGGCCCTGATGATGGGCGTGGGCGCGGTAGCCCTGGTTGCGAACGTTGCCTGCCTGGTGTTGATCGCAAAGAAACGGGATCGCGGGGCACACATGAAAGCAAGCTATATTTTCTCGGCCAATGACGTCATCGCAAACATCGGCGTGATTGCTGCCGGCGCACTCGTCACCTGGACCGGATCGCCATATCCCGATCTGATTGTCGGTACGGTGATCGGTGTGATCGTTCTTTCGGGCGCACGTCGCATCCTAAAGCTGAAGTAAGCACACAACCGACTGAAATGTAGAGGCCCGCTTGACGGGCATTCGAATACATCGCAGTCGACATCGGGACACAAGAGGCCGATATTGACGAGAATATCGGCACTTGCGATGAGATTCGCCAAGCATCGCGAAGCTGAGGAAATGATGCAATCGCACTATTGCCTGCGAGTGGCCATGCTATACTTTTCCCATGACTCGGCGTTTTATCTATGCTTTGCTAACAATCATGATGCTTCAACTTAGCTGGAGCATCGTGGCCGAGTATTGTGAACACGAAACCGGACGCGCCGCACAGCATCTCGGCCACCACGCTTCGTTCGACGATCGTGTTCAAGAAAGCTTGGGCTCGCTCGACCAGCCGTCCAAGTCCAAGGCAGGCACCCTGCACTCGCACTGTACTTCCTGCACCCACACCCCTCTCAACTTCGAGGAACTCCCGGTCGCTGTAGCGGTATCCGAACCGCTGCGCATCGCTCCCTCGTCCCCCCTGCTTCGCCTGTCCTCCGTCGACGTGGCGCCGCCCGAGCGGCCTCAGTGGCTTGCCCTCGCCTGATTCGGCGGCGGCTCGTAGCTCATCCACTTCATCGTCTTCCTGGAACGTCGTCACGACGGTCCTGACGCGGATCGCCGCTGAATAACCTTCGCCTATTGTTTTCGGAGTTTATTCATGCATCCCACACGCATTGTTGCTGGGTCGCTCGTGCTATTGGCATGGGCGCTCCCCGCGGCCGCGCAGCTGGCCGGCGATTCGCCGGGCAAGCAGTCGAGCGCGGCCCCCATCATCCCGGCCACCGGTCGGACTTTAACGCTCGACCAGGCGGTCGATATGGCCTTATCCGCCAACCCGGGCCTTCGGGCCAGGGCCCTCGACGTCACCATCGCCGCCGCCGAGCGCCGCCAGGCCGGATTGCTGCCCAATCCGACAGTTTCCTACACGACCGAGGGAACGCAGCGCGGTACCCGTACGCGTACCTTCGAGCTCAGCCAGCTCGTCGAGCTGGGCGGAAAGCGCCGCGCCCGCATCGAGCTTGCCGAGCGCGAAAGCCGGCTAGCAGCCGCGGACGTGAGCGTCGCCCGGGCCGATCTGCGCGCCGACCTGACCGCGGCATATTTCAACGCACTGGGCGCCCAGGAACGAGCGGGCCTTGCAAGAGCGTCGCTCGAGATCGCCTCGAAAGCCAGAACCGCGGCCGACAAGCGGGTGGCGGCTGGACGGGTGTCGCCGGTCGAGCTGTCGCGCGCCACTGTGGCCGAGTCGGCGGCACGCCTCGACCTGACCCAGGCGGAAGGTGAACTGGCCATCGCCCAGGGCATGCTGGCGGCGTACTGGGGTCAGACCCGGCCGGAGATTCTCACCCTGGTCGAGCCGGCGAACGGGATTGCCGTCCTGCCTTCCCTTGAAGTCTTGCGGACGCAACTGGCCAACTCACCACAGCTGCAGCGCGCCCGCCTGCAAGTCGAGCGTGAACAGGCGCAGGTTTCGGTCGAGCGTGCGCAGCGCATGCCCGACCTCACCCTCGTTGTCGGCCGGCAGAAAGACGAAGAGATGGGGCGCTCGCAAACCGTGCTTGGCGTGTCGGTTCCGCTTCCCTTGTTCAACCGGAACCAGGGCAGGCTGCAAGCCTCCCTTAGCCGCGCCGACAAGGCACAGGCAGAAAGGGAGGCGCAGAAGCTGCAACTGGAACAGACCCTGTCCAGTACCTACCATCGCGCCCAGTTGGCGAAGGAACAGGTGCGCACCATGCGGCAGGAAATCCTTCCGGAAGCACGACGGGTCTTCGATGCGGCCGTCATCGGTTTCGAGGCCGGCAAGTTCAACTTCCTCGATGTCCTCGACGCCCAGCGCACCCTCCTGCAGAGCCGCGCGCAATACGTCCAGGCACTCTACGACAGCTACCGCCAGGCCGCGGAGCTCGGCCGGTTTACCGATACCGGTCCCGGCGTCACCAATACCAACAGGAATAGTCCATGAAGTTCAACATCGACAAGAAATCCGCGCTTTCCATCGCGGCAGTGATCGGCGTCGGCATCGTACTCGCATTGCTGATCGTTTTCTGGAAAGGCGACGGCGCGCCTGCGCAGGAAGCCGGCGAGCGCGCCGAGGAAATTGCCGAGGCCAAGCCTGGGGAAGCCGACGAGCATACCGAGCAGCCCGGCCTCATCGAGATGAGCCCGGAGCAGATCCAGGCCGCCGGCATCGCGACAGCCGCGGCCGGCCCGGCAAGCATCCGCACCGAGCTCGTCCTGCCCGGCGAGGTGCGCTTCAACGAGGACCGCACGGCCCACGTCGTGCCGCGGGTCGCGGGCGTGGCCGAATCCGTGTCCGCCTCGCTCGGCCAGGATGTCAGGAAAGGGCAGGCCCTGGCGGTCATCGCCAGCGCCGAACTGGCCGACCTGCGCAGCGACGCCCTGGCCGCCGGCAAGCGGCTCGAGCTCGCGCGCATCACCTACGCGCGCGAAAAAAGGTTGTGGGAACAGAAGATATCTGCCGAACAGGACTATCTGCAGGCCGAACAGGCATATCGCGAAGCCCAGATCGCCTCGCATGCGGCCCGCGCGAAGCTGGACGCGATCGGCGCCGACATGGCATCCGGCGCGGACAATCGCTATGTCCTGCGGGCGCCGTTTACCGGGGTCGTCGTCGAAAAGCATCTCGCGCAAGGCGAAGCGGTGAAAGAGGATGCCAATGTCTTCCTGGTCTCTGATCTGTCGAGCGTGTGGGTCACCATCGCGGTCACGCCAAAAGACCTGCCCACTGTGCGCGTCGGCCAGGCGGTCACGGTCAGGTCGGCGGCCGGAGGGCCGTCGGTAGCAGGCAAGGTCAGCTACGTCGGGAACCTCCTCGGCGAACAGACCCGCGCCGCCAATGCACGGGTCGTGATCGACAACCCGGGCCGGGCCTGGCGCCCGGGCCTGTTCGTGAATGTCGCCGTCGTCAGCGGACAGAAAGATGCTGCCGTCGCCGTCGTTTCCGACGCCATCCAGACGCTCGAGGACAAGCCTGTCGTGTTCGTCAAAACCGGAAAAGGCTTCGAGGCACGGCCGGTGACGGCCGGCGCGAGCGATGGCAAGATGACGGAGATTCTCTCCGGCCTCCCGGCGGGCTCGCCTTATGTCACGACAGGCAGTTTCGTCGTGAAGGCCCAGCAAGGCAAGGGCAGTGCCGAGCATGAGCACTGAGCGAGGATCCAGACATGTTTGAACGAATCATTCGCTTTGCCATCGAACACCGATGGCTAGTCATGCTGGCCGTCATCGCGATGTCGGCCGTCGGCATCTACAACTATCAGAAGCTGCCGATCGACGCGGTACCCGACATCACCAATGTCCAGGTGCAGATCAACACCTCGGCGGCCGGCTATTCGCCGCTCGAAGTCGAGCAGCGCGTGACCTTCCCGATCGAGAACGTCATGGCCGGCCTGCCGGGGCTCGAAGAAACCCGTTCGCTGTCACGCTATGGCCTGTCCCAGGTGACCGTCATCTTCAATGACGCCACCGACATCTATTTCGCACGCCAGCTGGTCAACCAGAGAATCCAGGAAGCCAGGGAGAACCTGCCGGCGGGTGTCACGCCGACGATGGGTCCGATTTCCACGGGCCTGGGCGAGATTTACCTGTGGACCGTGGAAAGCGAACCCGGCGCGAAAAAGGCCGATGGTACGCCCTACACGCCCACCGACCTGCGCGAGATCCAGGACTGGATCATCAAGCCGCAGCTGCGCCAGGTCCCGGGCGTCACCGAGATCAATTCGATCGGCGGCTTCGCGAAGGAATACCTGATCGCCCCCGATCCGGCCAAGTTGAGTTCCTACCGTCTGTCCCTGACCGATGTCGTCAACGCGATCGACCGCAACAACGGCAACGTCGGCATGGGATACATCGAGCGCCGCGGCGAGCAGTTCCTGGTCCGGGCCCCGGGCCAGGTGCGCAGCCTGGACGATATCCGCAACACCATCCTCGGCAACGCCGACGGCGTTCCCATCCGTGTGCGCGATGTCGCAACGGTGGATGTCGGGCGCGAGCTGCGCACGGGCGCGGCAACCGAAAATGGGCGTGAAGTCGTGCTCGGCACGGTGTTCATGCTGATCGGCGAGAACAGCCGGGCCGTGGCCCAGGCCGTGGCGGACAAGATGGTCGAGGTGAACCGATCACTGCCGAAAGGGGTGGTGGCGATCCCCGTGTACGACCGGACGGCACTGGTCGACAAGGCGATCAATACGGTCAAGAAGAACCTGCTCGAGGGCGCCATCCTCGTGATCGTGATCCTGTTCCTCTTCCTCGGCAATATCCGGGCGGCCGTCATCACCGCGATGGTCATTCCGCTCGCGATGCTGTTCACCTTTACCGGAATGGTGAGCTACCGGGTCAGCGCGAACCTGATGAGCCTTGGCGCGCTCGACTTCGGCATCATCATCGACGGGGCGGTCGTCATCGTCGAGAACTGCGTGCGGCGCCTAGCGCACGCACAGGAGCATCACCGGCGCGAGCTGACCCTTACGGAACGATTCCACGAGGTGTTCGCGGCCGCGAAGGAAGCGCGCCGACCTCTTCTGTTCGGGCAGCTCATCATCATGGTCGTGTATGTGCCGATCTTTGCGCTATCCGGTGTCGAAGGCAAGATGTTCCATCCGATGGCCTTCGCCGTGGTCGCCGCGCTGCTGGGGGCGATGATCCTGTCGATCACCTTCATCCCCGCCGCGGTCGCCCTGTTCATCGGCAAGCGCGTGACGGAGAAGGAAAATCGCATCATGGTCACGGCCAAGCGCCTCTACGCGCCGGCCCTCGCCAAGGTCCTGCGCAACGGCCCGCTGGTCATCACCAGCGCGGTCGTGCTGGTATTGCTCTCGGGCCTGCTGGCTTCCCGGCTGGGAAGCGAGTTCATTCCGAATCTGAACGAAGGTGACCTCGCCCTGCAGGCGATCCGCATTCCCGGGACGAGCCTGAGCCAGTCGGTGGAGATGCAGCAAAAGCTCGAGGCGGGCCTGAAGGCGAAGTTCCCGGAAATCGACCGGGTATTCGCGCGCACCGGCACCGCCGAGATCGCGTCCGACCCGATGCCGCCCAACATCTCGGACGGCTACGTGATGCTCAAGCCCGAGTCGGCGTGGCCGGCGCCGAAGAAGAGCCGCGCCGAGCTGATTGCAGCGATCGAGGAGGAAGCGGAGAAATACGCCGGCAACGCGTACGAACTGTCGCAACCTATCCAGCTGCGCTTCAACGAGCTGATTTCGGGTGTGCGCAGCGACGTCGCCGTGAAAGTCTTCGGTGACGACATGGCCGTGCTGGAAGCGACCGGCAAGGAAATCGCCGAAGTCCTGCAGCGGGTTCCGGGCGCAGCCGAGGTCAAGGTGGAGCAGACCGGCGGCTTGCCGATGCTGAGCGTGGACATCGACCGCGAGAAGACGGCCAGGTATGGCCTGAACATCGCCGACGTGCAGGAGGCCCTGGCGATCGCCACCGGCGGGCGCGAGGCCGGCACCATGTTCGAGGGCGACCGCCGCTTCGACATCGTCGTTCGCCTGCCGGAAGCGATGCGCGCCGATCTCGACGCATTGCGGCAGTTGCCGATTCCTCTTCCGGGCGCGGAAGGCAGTGCCAGGACCTACATTCCCCTGGCCGAAGTCGCCACGCTCAACTTCTCGCCCGGGCCGAACCAGATCAGCCGTGAGAACGGCAAGCGCCGCATCGTTGTCAGCGCGAATGTGCGCGGCAGCGACATCGGCAGCTTTGTCCCAGCGGCCCAGGCCGCCATCGCGGCCAAGGTCAAGGTCCCTCCGGGTTACTGGACCAGTTGGGGCGGTACCTTCCAGCAGCTGGAGTCGGCCACGCAGCGCCTGCAGATCGTCGTGCCGCTTGCCCTGTTCATCGTGTTCACGCTGCTGTTCGCGATGTTCGGCAACGTGAAGGATGGATTGCTGGTCTTTACGGGCATCCCCTTCGCGCTGACCGGTGGCGTCATCGCCTTGGCTTTGCGGGGCATCCCGCTGTCGATCTCCGCGGCGGTGGGCTTCATCGCCCTGTCCGGCGTGGCTGTCCTGAACGGCTTGGTGATGATTTCCTACATCCGCACCCTGCGTGAAGAAGGCATGGGGCTGGAGCAGGCGATCACGCACGGCGCCTTGACACGGCTGCGGCCAGTCCTGATGACCGCCCTGGTCGCCTCGCTGGGCTTCGTGCCGATGGCGATCGCCACCGGTACGGGCGCCGAAGTGCAGCGGCCGCTTGCGACCGTCGTCATCGGCGGAATCCTCTCCTCGACCGCCTTGACCCTGCTCGTGCTTCCCTTGCTCTACCGGTTCGCGCATCGCAAGGATAGCGCCGACGAACCGGTGGTGCCTGCGGAAGTGGTCGTCCAGTAAGCGCATGGGCCGCAGGCGGCGCTTGCGGCCCAACACAGGGAGGGCGATATGTGTCGAGACACTGCAGGCCGGCGCGCCCCGCTGGGGCGCCGGCTCTTCAAGCTGGACGTCGTTGCGCAAGGAGCCGCTTTCGCGAGCTGCGCGGCGGGAGGAATCATTGTTGAAAGCGTCATCCTGGTAGCCGCAGCTTCGCATCACGCGGCCACTATTGCGTTTCGGCTGTTACCGATCGAAAGGCTGGCAGAGCAACGCAAACCCAGAGTCGAGGCTGCGTTCTCGGTCGTGCAGATCGCTCTGTGCATGTGTTGTCTGGTATTGGTTTTATTTGTTACAGCGATGGGAACACATGGCATCTTCCACAGGGACGCTCCCGATGCCATGGCATTGGCCGGTTTTGCCCTGCCAGGATTGCTTGCCATTGTCACGGCGGCAGGACTGGCCTATGGGCTGGCCCGAGCCGGCGAGAACGTCAGCATGGTCGACGCTGCGCTATCGGCGGTACCGACTGCGCTTGCGTTCGGTGTCGCCTTTTGCGACTTCGGCATCGCTGGAGGAATGCTGGATGCACTAGCCGGACTTGTTGCCGTACCGGTGTTATGTGTGCGAACCGCGATCAATCTCGGCCAGACGCTGAACTGACCGATTGGAAAGTAAACGAGTGAAGGGCCACATCGAATGGAG
This sequence comes from Massilia sp. LC238, assembly GCF_000735635.1. Taxonomy (NCBI): domain Bacteria; kingdom Pseudomonadati; phylum Pseudomonadota; class Betaproteobacteria; order Burkholderiales; family Oxalobacteraceae; genus Massilia; species Massilia sp. LC238. Next base: position 15,408 of record NZ_JNNN01000028.1, read on the forward strand.
GTGACATGAGACTGCCACAGCAGGCGCCAGAGCCATTGCACGAAAATCTCTTCGAAGTTTTCGGCATCATTGGCTTGGCATTGTTCGGAATGGTGATGGTATTCCTCGGCTGGCTGAAATACAGGGATCGGAACAAGCGTCCTCGGCGGAAAGCTCGGAAGCGCACAGAGGAAAATGGCAAGCAAAAGTAGGATCGGGCGGCACACGACAATGACAACTCGAGGGGAGCACAATGGGTTCAGGACACTCTCACGCAGCGCAGCCGGGCCAGAGCGAACGACCGCTCTGGATCGCGCTCATCCTCACGACGGCCTTTCTCATAGCCGAGATCGTCGGAGGTATTCTCACCAACAGCCTTGCGCTGATTTCGGATGCGGCGCACATGTTCACCGACACGGCGGCGCTCGCGATCTCGCTGGCTGCAATTCGCATCGGCAAGCGGCCGGCCGACAGCGAGCGCACATTCGGCTACTACCGCTTCGAGATCCTGGCGGCGGCGTTCAACGCCATGCTGCTGTTCCTGGTCGCCATGTACATCCTGTATGAAGCTTATGACCGCCTAAACAACCCGCCGGAAATCCAGTCCGGAACCATGCTCCTGGTTGCCACCCTGGGCCTGGTCGTCAACCTCATCAGCATGAAGTTGCTATCGAGCGGCAAGGACAGCAGTCTGAACGTGAAGGGCGCATACCTCGAGGTATGGAGCGACATGCTCGGTTCGATCGGCGTCATCATCGGCGCCCTCGTCATTCGCTACACGGGCTGGAGCTGGGTTGACTCCGTGATCGCCGTCGCGATCGGCTTATGGGTGCTTCCCCGCACCTGGACACTGCTCAAGGCAAGCATGAACGTGCTGCTTGAAGGCGTTCCCGAAGGACTCGGCATCGCCGAAGTGCGGGAAGCGATCGAACGGGTGCCGGGCGTGGCCAGTGTGCACGACCTGCATGTCTGGTCGATCACGAGCGGCAAAGCCAGCTTGACGGCGCACGTCGTGCAGCGTGAAGACGTTGGTGATTCCCAGGCCCTGCTGTTAAACATCCGCCGGCTTGTCGCAGACAACTACGATATCCACCACAGCACGATCCAGCTCGAAACGACGCCCTGCGAGCAAGCGGCGGAAGAACACAGCTTCGACCCGGCCTCGATACAGGGCCATGCCGATCACGCCGGGCACGAGCACGAGGAAAAAGTTCGATGACCGACCGTATCAGGGCTGTCCCGGGAGCGCGGCAGTCCTGAACGGCCTGTCGATCGTCAGGCCGGGAAGCCGCTCCCTATTCGATCAGTTCTTTCACACCCGGGTCGACCGGTAGCCGTTTGAACATATTGATATTCGTGCCGCCGGTGTTCCCAACCGGGACAATCCCGAATGCCGATCCTAATGCACCCAGTACGATACGGAGGAACTGGCCCCAGACTTCCGGCAGCGAACGCCGCTTCATGCCGATCCTGAGCATCCAGTAGTGTGTCGTGACATGAGGCACGACATAGCGCTGTCCCAGCACATGGGCCGTTTCCAGATGTTCGAAGGCCCTGCCAAATTCTCGTTCTTCGTAAAAATCGGCCGCTGCCTTCATCTCGGCCTTTAACGCCTGCCTGAGTCTGGGATTCATGCGAATCGATCCTCTGCAGTAAAAGAGAACGTGTGCTGAACAGGGTGAAATACTTTCACCATACTCGGTGCCCGCTAGCGGAAGCCGGGCTCGCCTTCGCTGCTACGCTCCGCTACGTGCTTCCCTGGCCTTGAGCAGGCGCAGTCCATTGAAGACCACGAGCAGGCTGGCGCCCATGTCGGCGAATACGGCCATCCACAAGGTGGCGGAGCCCGCGATCGCCAGGATCAGGAACACTGCCTTGATCACCAGGGCCGCGATGATATTCTGTTTCAGGATGGCGGCGGTCTGTCTGCTCAAGCGGATGAACTGTGGAATCTTGCGCAGGTCATCATCCATCAGTGCGACGTCAGCCGTTTCGATGGCTGTATCAGTACCGGCCGCGCCCATCGCGAAGCCGATATTTGCCTTGGCCAGCGCCGGGGCGTCGTTGATCCCATCGCCCACCATGCCTACGACACGGTGACGGGCGATCTCTTCATCGACCGCTGCAAGCTTGTCCTCAGGCAGCAGATTGCCCCGGGCGTCATCGATGCCGACTTGGCGGGCGATGGCAGCCGCAGTAACTGTGTTGTCGCCCGTGAGCATGACGGTGCGAACGCCAAGCTCGTGAAGCTGTGCGATCGCCTCCCGGCTGGTTTCACGAATGGTATCGGCCACGCCAATGATCAACAGCGGCGCCGCTTCGTCACATAACACCACTGCGGTCTTGCCCTCGCCCTCAAGCTTTGCAAGCGCCGCCTCGGTCGCATCGTTGCAGATACCTAGCTCCTCCACCAGACGATGGTTGCCGAGGTAGTACCACTTGCCGTCGATTTTGCCTTTCGTGCCACGGCCAGTGAGCGCTTCGAAGTCGGTCACGGTCGATACGGGGACACTGCCGGCCTGAACTGACCAATGGCGGCTCACCGCGGTCGACACCGGGTGGTCCGAGCGGTCGGCAAGAGACGCCGCCAGTTGCAGCGAGCTGCCCGGGTCACCCCGCAAGGGGAATACATCGGTCACGACCGGCTTGCCCTGCGTGATGGTGCCGGTCTTGTCCAAAGCCAGCGAACGCACTTTGCCGCCCTCTTCAAGGTAGACGCCACCCTTGATCAGGATTCCCATCCTGGCCGCTGCGGCGAGTCCGCTCACGACCGTCACCGGGGTCGAGATCACGAGTGCGCAGGGGCAGGCGATCACGAGCAGTACGAGTGCCTTGTAAATCCATGGCAACCACTGCGCACCCAACACCAGCGGCGGGAAGATGGCGACTGCAAGTGCCAGCGCGAACACGATCGGCGTGTAGACCTTGGAGAACTTGTCGACAAAGCGCTGGGTGGGTGCGCGGCTGCCTTGGGCCTCTTCGACGGCGCGGATGATGCGCGAGAGCGTCGAATTGCTGTGGGCAGCCGTAACGCGATATTCGAATGAGCCGGTCTCGTTGACCGTGCCGGCGAACACCGTGTCGCCCACTGATTTGGCAACCGGAATGCTTTCGCCCGTGATCGAAGCCTGGTTCACGGCAGACTGGCCGGCCGTCAGCGCACCGTCCAGGGCAATCCTCTCCCCGGGCCCGACACGCGCGATGGTGCCGACCGGGATGCTTGCCGCTTCACGCTCCGTCCAGGTGCCATCCTCCAAGCGCACCTGCACGGTATCCGGCGTCAGGGCAAGCAGGCCTTGAATGGCGTTTCGTGCCCTGTCGAGCGAACGCGCCTCGATCAGCTCGGCAAGCGCAAACAAGACCATGACCATCGCGGCTTCCGGCCACTGGCCGATCAGTACCGCGCCGGTGACGGCAATCGACATCAATGCATTGATGTTGAGGTTGCGATTCTTGAGGGCTATCCAGCCCTTCTTGTAGACACCCAAGCCAGAAGCAGCGATGGCGGCCACTGCCAGGAGAATGACCGGTAGCGAATTCTCCACCCCGGTGCTCCAGGCAACGATCTCGGCGCCGATAGCTGCAGCCAAGCCGAGCAGAAGGCTGATGAACTGCTTTTTCTGGGTCGGGGACGTGGACGGCGCGCCGCGCTGGCCCAGCGCGTTTGCGACTGTCGTCCCCTCCATGCCGATCGACTTCAATGCTTCTTCAATCCGGGAAACAGGACCGCTGTGCCACACGGTCAGGCGTCGCTGCATCAAATTGAATTCCAGCTTTTCAACCTGGGCTACGCCGGCGAGCTTGCTGCGAATGAGCGCCTCCTCGGTCGGGCAACACATGTTTTCGATGCTGAACACGGTATGTGCTGCATTAGCCCCGACATCGGTGCCGCCTTCGACGACCGGTTCCATGCCAACGGCCCGAATGGCGGAGATGATGGGAGCCGGATCGGAGAGACTGTGCAAGACCCGCAGTTTCCGCTGAACGAGGTTGAAGTCTAGCTGGCCAACGCCCGTCACGCGGCCCAGCGCCTGGCGCAGCAACCCTTCTTCGGTTGGGCAGTCCATCTGCGCAATACTCAGTTCGAGCGCACTGGTGCCGATACCCGGATTTGCAGCTGCCGGCGTGATCGTGGCCGGCTTCGCGCAACAGGCCTTGCTCTGACAACCCGACATGACATTTCCTCCGCAAACTATGTATAGTCTCCATTTAAAACCCTGTAGCTGGTGCAGGGTCAAGCGTTGGCGAACGGAAAAGGACAATCTTATGAAAATCGGCGAACTTGCGGAGCGATCCGGCTGCCTGGTGGAGACCATCAGGTATTACGAGCGCATCGGTCTTCTGATGCCGCCTGAGCGCGCGATGAATAATTACCGGACATACAACGAGCGGCATAGCGAACGCCTACTGTTCATACGTCATTGCCGGGCGCTGGACATGACCCTAGATGAAATCCGGACCTTGCTGGACTTCCGGGATGATCCGCAGGTCGAGTGTGCAGGAGTGAACGAGCTCCTAGACAAGCATATCGGTCACGTCGTCGAGCGGATCCAGTCGTTGACGGCTCTGGAAGCGCAGCTGCGCGAGCTGAGGGGCCGTTGTGTCGTTGCGGATACGACGAGCTCATGCGCGATCTTGCGCGCGCTCGGTACGGAAGGAAGTTGTGAAGACTCGATGCATCGATCAAAACAACGCTCAATGCACTTGCAAATACACGAGGACTAGCACTCGAGCAGACTGTGCAGCTCGATGTTTTCCCATGTGCCGATAAAGAAATTTGCTTATACTCATCAATACACGGAAGATGGGACGCTTAAGGCGACTTGCTTCAGGCCTTTCTCGAGCGAAGTGTGGCGGATCCGTCTTGACTGACTTCTCACGACGAAAAGCTAACCGATGAAGCATACTTTTGGCGGCCCATGGATCCAGATTAAGCTGGACCTTCTCGGGCGGTATTTGGCTTCGTTTAACCAGGCACTACAGTACAGGCCGCTGCCCAGCCAACCGTTCAAGCGTATCTATATCGATGCGTTTGCGGGCACTGGGGAATGTGAGATCAAGACGGACGAGCAAACCGTCGAGACGATCGAGGGTTCCGCAAAGATCGCGCTGCAAACGACCCCTGCCTTCGACCAGGTACATCTGATTGACCTAAACCAGGCGCATGTTCATGAGCTGACCAAACTGGCGGCCGGATATGGAAATCGGGTCCGCGTTCACCATGACGATGCGAACCTTGCCATCAACAAAATACTTCGCATGCTCAACTGGGACCAGTGCCGCGGAGTCCTGTTCCTTGACCCCTATGGGATGACGGTCCCGTGGACCACCTTGCAAAAAATAGCCGCGACCGAAGCACTCGACGTTTGGTACCTGTTCCCGTTGAGCGGCGTCTACCGCCAAGCCGCAAAGGACTTCGAAAAGGTCGACCAGTCCAAGTCCAACTCATTGGATGAGGTGTTGGGTACCCGTGCCTGGCGCGATCACTTCTATAAGGCTGATGGCCAAGCGGGCTTGCTCGGCGAGCGCGAAGGAAAAATCAGGGTAGCTACTCCTGAAGACATTGCCGGCTTCGTACACTTCCGGCTGGCTGAGGTGTTCAAGGGATGGGTGAGCGATCCGTTGTACCTCCGTTCGCCCAATGGCGCCCCATTGTTCGCGCTATTTTGCTGCATCTCCAACCCAGCACCCAAAGCCGTCGGGCTTGCCAAGAAGATCGCTTCACACATCCTCGGAAAGTTCGGAATTACTCCGAAGCGCGGTTCGCGAAGGTCGAGCATGCCAGATCAGAATCTTCCACTGTTCTGACAGCGTCAGAGGGAGAAAAGCGGCCTCTGCGGCGGCGGAACGATGCGGTCGGTCGGCTTGATCTGCCGTGCGGAGCGTCGGTGCTCACCGCCCGGCCCGACTACCGCCGCGGCGCCGTGAGCGACAAGCTGCGCGAGCGCATCCTGGTAGATTTCCGACGTCGCCGGTGACTCATTGCAGGTCGAAACATAGAGCGACTCGTAAGTGAGCCCATCATCGTGCGCATAGATGATTTTGGGGATCTGCTCCATAAGCGCACTGACGCTCTTCTCGCGAGCCGGCATGTCGAACTCGAACCCGAGCATGCCTTGGCCCAGGTGATTGTGATCGAACCTGGGGTCGTACCCGAGCATGTTGAACATGTCGAGGCCTGCGCCGGCATAGTGGATGAAATGGTTATGGTTCTGCCAGTGGACGTTCGTCATCACGTCACGTGCCTTGTGGTGCTGTGACAGGTGGATCAGCCAATAGTCACCATGGCCTTGCTTGTTGCGGATGAAGAATGGCGTGAAATGCTTGGCGCCGCAGTTGCGGACCAGCGACTGATAGAGCGTAGACTGGATGAATAGCCGCCAGTCTCGGTCGGACTGCTTGATCTCGCGAATAGACTTACCCGACAAAAGCCTAGGGATGCCGATCTTGTTGAGACCGTTGGCCAGAATGCTTTCGTTTGCGAAGTTCAGTAGCGAGTCGACCCCGAACGTGAGGATCACCTCCGCGCCAGGCAGTGTGTGAAAGATTTCGCGGATGATTGTCGTCGGCACCGCGTTGTAGCCGAACTGGTCCAGAACAAAGATCGACCGGCCGTTACGTGGACTTTTCTTCCTGATGAACTCGATGATCGATCTGGCCTGATCGAGAAAATTTGCATGCCTGACGAAGATGTCATCTTCGAGACGTCCGCTGTGGCCCTCTTCGTCGAGCACCTTCAGCAGGTGCTGGTACGCTTCCTTTCTCGCTTCGATAAAGAAGTACGACAGATCAAAGCGCACGGGGTGCGTGCGGCCGTGGTTGACGCGAACCTCGGCTTCCCTTGCGGCCTCCAGCAGGATGAGTGGTGAGCCACGCACGGGTTTATGAGTATCCTCGTGGTAGTACCGCCCACCGCCCGCGAAACCGTCGACCAGCGTGAGCTTGAATTCATCCCGGCGCCCAGCCATCAGCACCTTGAAGTATTCGGACAGATAAGCTTGCAAAATGCGGTGCTTCGCGATGCTGTGTTGTGCGATCGCCTCGAGTCCATGCTTCCAGGTGTACTGACTGAGCATAAGTTACCTATATCGCTGCCGGCATTTCGTCGTATGTGCGTCCATTGATGAGGCGGCCGTTCGACTTCTTGGCGCGCCGCTTTCCGTCGGCACCCCATCCTCCCCACTGCTTGAAGAAGAATGCCGCAGCCTGCTCTTCGCACTGCAACTGAATCGACTCGACCCACTCCTGTTTCATCGGGCGCGCTTTCGGTCCGGACTCACCACCGACGATCACCCAATGGATGTCGGTCAAGTTCATCTCGCCCAAATCTTCCAGCAGCGGCTCGATCGATAGGAACCGCACAGTTGCGTTTACGGTGCGCAGCTGGTCAATCCGCGGGATGCCGTATTTCCTGTCTTCGACCGAAACGCCAAGCCAGGCATTTACCGGCGCTGTCCGGGTCTCGAAGTAGTGAGCCAGCCTGTCAGCGCGCTTGGTCAGGATTTGGAAGGTATGCCAATGCGCCCTTTTGATCACTTCAAAAACGCTGTCGATATAATCGAACGGCACATCTTCGTGAAACAGGTCGGACATCGAATTGACGAAGTACACTGTCGGCTTCTTTCGACGCAGAGGATCTTCAAGCCGGTTCGGTAGCAGCGTCAGCGTGAAGCCATTTTCGTACCCAGGCGTAGACATTGCCATCAGGCGCTCCGCCATTTTCTCGGCATAGCAGTTTTTGCACCCTGGTGAAATCTTCGTACAGCCGACCGTCGGGTTCCAAGTCATTTCGGTCCACTCGATGTTTGTTCCCGTTGTCATGCGTCCTCCGATTTCCGACAGTATTTCATCTACAGTATTGCCAAAACAGTCCAGCGTTCAACGTACTGTCAACGTACATTCCACTCGCACGGCATAACCTTGGGCAACAATTAAGTTGTAATCATATCTCACTGAAACACAAGCAAGTATTGGATTAAAGGCAAAGTTGGCGAAGCGAGACATGTCTTCAGTTTAGTGACTGTTTCAGTAACTGAGTTGCCGGAAAAACGAGCTCTTCCAAGGGGACCTGATCGGCTAATTCGTAGCCACGGCGATAGTGAGTCGTCGACTTCAGGCAGCCTGTTCCTGGCGCCGTTCAAGACCAACTGCAGCCGGTGTGCGGTTGCCAAGCGCAGAATGCCGCCGCTCATCGTTATAGAAATGCCGCTATTTCGCAATGATCAGCCCATCCGTAAGGTACAGCCATGGGTGACTCGCGCGCGGCAGTCGACGCGGGCTACGTGCCGCACGACTGGTCGGTCGGCTAGACCGGTAGGATTGTCACACCATCGCTGTACTTCGCGCCGGCATCCCTGGCGCGACGCAGCACCTGCCCAGCGTAACGAACTCGAAGACCATCTAGCGATCAACAAGTATCTAGAAGCGCCGATCTTCTCAATGGCGGAACATGGCCTAGTCGGCACCCTGTTCGAAGTCGTGCTGCAACTGGCTAGTACGTTGGACTAGGTGTATGAAGCAAGGCCGAACCGACAGCAGCTCGGCCATGCCCTACGTAGCATTCAATCCGACCTGGTCCTCAGTCATCTGGATCAGTCGCGTAGCTGGAACGTGCAAGGCGGCGGCGAGTTTAAAGAGAACGCGTACAGTCGGCTGACGCTCTCCTCGTTCGATCAGGCTCACGAAAGTGCGGTCAATGTCCGCTGCGAGTGCAAGTTGCTCTTGAGTGAGGCCAACTTCCCGACGAACGGTACGTAACACATTTCCAAACGCTAGACCTGGATCCAAAAGATTTCTCCCCATATTCGGAGGAAATCATGGCTCTGCGTTATCATTGCGTCTTCGGACTATAGTCATCATTTTGGAAGAGAGCCTCATGAGGTGTCACACTGCGTCGGCCTCTGGTGGTGTTACGTGGTCCGGAATTTTGCTCAGGGCCCGTCTCCAAAAATGATTCGAAATCGCACACCTTATCTCTGCCTCCTGACCGACAGTGAGATTGCAAACAGTTTTTGTTTGAGATACTGGGCAAGAACGTCAACTGGGAAGTGGAGCGAGTCGTTCCAACGCTTATTGTCGGATTCAGGACTCAGCAAGGGTGAAATGGTTGACATGTTGAGATCAGCATGTCGGTTGCACTTCCCTCGTATTTGTTGTGGCAGTTGCGGAGGCCCAATTTCAGTGGCTACTCGTAGCGAGTACTCATCAATTATTGGGACAATTCATAGGTTTGGAAAAGGTCTGCCCCCGCCGTTATGCAGCGCCTGTTCGTCGGCAGCACTTACGCGAAAGCAGGGAACGGATTTCCTCATCGTCAAGAGCCGCCGAGATCATGTCGCGGGCGCACTGAAGCGCTTGCATGAAAAAGCCAAACCGGTTGACTACGCCAAATTGAGTTTTTTCCAGTCGTGTCTGCTGTACGCTGCGTTGCTCGCTGCAAACCTGGCGCCGGGTGAGCGCGTTGTGCCGCCGTTGGAGATGCAGATAGATGAACTCGCTGCGACTCCGGAACTGGCAGACGAGATTTATGCTCGGCTTTGCACCGACGGAATCTTTCTTCCTGCCCTGGAATCGAATGTGGACGCATATAGCCTGGACCGGGACACCGATGCCATAACAGTTAACATCCGGGCAGGAGCGTGGACACTTGCTGACGATCTCTATGGGCGGTCGATAGACGAAATCCTTACACTGTTGTTTCGAAGGCTCGACCAACCTGAGCCTGCGGCGGTCGAAGCACTTTGGTATCTAGTCGCAGAGGATGAGTGCAAAAGATACTTCGTCGGTCAGTGGGAACGCTACAGATTTGCTCATCCTGGTGTTTATTCTGCCAAAGTCTCCACCACACTCCAGCGTTACCTAGATCAATGTTCAATCGGTCAGATGTGGAATGTCATCTACTATGCAGTCAAGAACCTTGCAGCTCTGACGCAAGAAGGAAAGCACACCCCGCAGCATATCTATAACATGCTACCTGGGAGCATTCGTCGCTATGCCGACTATCGGCTAGCGAATGGCCAGTCGATCCGGCCTTGGCATCGGCCAACCCCAGCAGGAGCGTCGTGGGTGACTAATATTCTTCTTGATAAGATTCTCAAAGCTGGTGACATTTGCTTTGAGATGCTGAAAGGGCAAGATGTCGCAAAGTACGTCGAGCATTTGGTCACGAAACCAATCGACTGTGCTGCTGCAACGTGGTTTTCTACCCTTCCGCCTAGCAGTGCCCGTCCGGAATGATGCTGGATATCATGCCACATGGTGCGCTATCAGAGGTGAGCGACATTGGGAAAGGCGTTTGACTCGGCCGAAAGCAAGAACACCCACTGTGAATAAGACGAAGAGTCCTGCTCAACCCAGTAATCGACTTCAGAACAGGTCCAACTGCCCTCCTGCTTTCGCGCGACTTGTCCCACTCGATGCTGGTACGACCAGTGGCCGACGGAACTGTGTCGTATCAAGCCGTTCAAAACGGCCTCCGTGCTTACCAAGGCCGAGCCGCTCGACGGTCTTGGTGAACCGTTGACGGATCAGGTCGGCCCACACCCCTTCCCCGTGCATGCGCTTGGAAAAATCGCTGTCGTAATCCTTCCCGCCACGCATCTCCCGCACGCGGTTCATCACGCGCTGAGCACGCTCTGGGAAATGGGCCTCCAGCCATTGCTGGAACAACGGATTGACCTCGAAAGGCAACCGCAACGCGACGTAATGAGCACTCACAGCGCCCGCGTCGCGCGCCGCCGTGAGAATCTTTTCGATTTCTGGTTCGGTGACGAAGGGAATGATAGGTGCCACACTGACACTCACAGGAATGCCCGCCTCAGTTAGCGTTCGGATCGCGCGCAACCGACGCGCTGGCGCCGAGGCACGCGGTTCTAGAGTACGCGAGATATCGGAGTCGAGCCTGGTGATGGTAATCGCGGCGCAGGCAAGGCCCTTCTCCGCCATAGGTGCCAAGATGTCAATGTCGCGCTCAATCAATGATGATTTAGTGATCATACCGACCGGGTGACGGCATTCGCTTAAAACCTCGAGCACTTGGCGCGTCAGACGCTTGTCGCGCTCGCACGGCTGATATGCGTCAGTGTTTACGCCGATAGCGATATTCTCTGGCACATAGCCAGGCCGCGCCAACTCCTTGCGTAGGAGCTCTGCCGCGTTCACCTTAGCGAAAATTCGGCTCTCAAAATCTAGGCCCGGCGACAAGCCAAGATAGCTGTGCGACGGTCGGGCAAAGCAATATATACAGCCGTGTTCACAACCCTTATATGGATTGAGAGAAACATTGAACGGGATGTCTGGCGAAGAATTACGGCTAAGGATGCTCTTGGCAACTTCGTCAGACACCTCGGTTCTTCTCTGGTACTCATTAGAGATATGACCCCGTTCGGCATCCCAGCCATCGTAGGTGCGCTCGCGAGTTTCGGCTTCGAAACGCCCTTGCAGGTTGCTCGTAGCCCCTCGTCCCTTTAACACATGTATGTGGTGCTGCCGAACTTCAGGAAAGTCTGGATTCATAGCGCTCGCCTCGGTTAACTGTATATTCATACAGTACTAAGGCCTAGTGTAACAACCACCCGTAACGGGCTTTGTTGCGCAAATCAGGCTCGACCAGCGTAGCACCCGCAGGTCTGGTAGCCTGAGCGGATGAAACCAGCTCCACAGAAGTACCGCACGACCAATTGGAAGACGTACAACGAAGCTCTCAAGTCACGCGGTTCGCTGCTGATCTGGCTTGATCCGAAGATGAACTGGCACGGCCAGCCGAGCGGCAAGCGCGGGCGCAGCCAGACGTTCAGCGACGAGGCGATCCAGTTCTGCCTGAGCATCA
>NZ_JNNN01000029.1:0-308 GCF_000735635.1 Massilia sp. LC238
CTTGTTGCATGTTTGTTGATACTTGATTACTACCCTAAGTGTGCTCGCTTATCGTTTCCGACTCGCTTACACGCTTAAAAAAACTTTACTTCTTCCAGATTGTTAAAGAACGAGAACTACACTTATCGAAGACCAGGGTCTTGAATAAGCACAGTTCAGTCAACAGCCGATAAGCGTGGACGCTTGATGATGGAGCGTTAGCTCCTGGTGCTACTCTAGAAAGGAGGTGATCCAGCCGCACCTTCCGATACGGCTACCTTGTTACGACTTCACCCCAGTCACGAATCCTACCGTGGTAAGCGCCCTCC